>WTCN01000265.1 GCA_013138555.1 Methyloprofundus sp.
TTTTAAAAAGGTTTCTGTGTAAAGTGTGCACATAATAGGGTTCAATTTGCTTTGCTTTTTTTGCAAATTGAATTTCTCTTGTCGTTAAGTCAAACAACTCATCAAGTGACTTGGAAAGCACTGCTTCCTGCCAAAATCCAAATAAATTAATATACGAGGCCCAAAAATATTCCCCGGTATCCAGTAATTTTTGTAAGCCTATTTTACGTGGCTGTTGTATCGTTTTAAAAGGCTGTTGCCAATATAAAGCAAAGCTGGTGCTCATAAAATAACAGCGAGCTTCCATAGGTGGATTATCAACATGCTCATTGCATTGCATGGCCAATACACCAAACCGATACGCTTCAGCGAAATCACCTAACTTTGCCCAGAGTAAGGCATACCCTGAATATGCAAAAGATGCGACTGGGCCATTTCCATGCTTTAGCGTTAAATTAAACATGCGTAAAATAATATAGGGTAATAAAGTGCTTGATCCCTGCAGGTAAGTTGGGGCAACCAGTTCTTTTAACAAACTAAAGACGATATGGATTTCCTTAGCCTCAAAGTTTGGCATATTGATTAATTCATCAGTTTTTTTGCGCCCAAGATTAATTTTTGCCCGCGCCAATTCAGTCAGAAATTGTATCTGGCTAGGGTCTCTTGGAATATTAACGTTCAAGTAGCTCAATGAATCCAATGCAATATCTATAGCCTGATCCATTTGTCCTGCACCACCATAATATAAAATCAGGATATTATTAACATCTACTTTATCTTCAATGGTTTTACACAACTTTAATAATGAACCCGCTTGTTTAAGGCCCTCATCAATATTAGCCAGTAAAAAATTACACTCAATTTCTCCTTTTTCAATTTCAAATCGTAGCTGATAATGTTCCTGTTTAGTTAAACCTTGTAAACAATCAAAACCATTCCGATAATATTGCAAAGCCGGGGAGTAAGCTGTTGAAGCTTTAGCCTTCTGTCCTACGATCAAATTTAATTTGGCCAGTTCAACTAGCTCATCAGTATCAGTAACAAGGGCTATGCTTTTATTATAGTGCTCTACAATATCAAAATAATAATTTGCCAATTTCTCCTTTGGGGTATTCTTTAACAATAAACGACCAATTTTGAGATGTAACTTTTGTTTTTGGTTCTCTTCAATTAATAAATATGCCGCTTGCTGAACCCTGTCATGAATAAATTGTTCCAAAATACTCGAAAAATCACCATTCAGCTGTACAGCGTCATTATCCATGTTTCTCAATAGCGTATGATTGTCACCCTCCACTAAAAGTAATCCAGCCTTAACCGCCGGCCAAAGATCTTTTGCCGTTTCCGGCAAAGTCTTCTCACTTATAAGGGCTAATACCTGCAGGTCAAATACATTACCAATACATGCTGCAAAACATAATAACTCCTGGCAACTTTCTGGTAAGCTTTGCATTTCTGTTAGCAACAGATCAACAACATTATCAGAACTCTGCTGCTTTTCAATTTTTTCCAGATCCCACTCCCAGGCCTGCCTGACAGGGTCAAAACTCAGTAATTCAGTTTGATAAATATTCTTAAGAAACTGATTTATGAAAAATGGATTGCCGGCAGTTTTATCAAACACTAACTTTGCCAGAGGTTTTACCTTTTCCCTTTCGGATTTAAGCATATCCATTAACAATTGATTAATATCATTCAATTGTATAGGCTTTAAAATAAGATTCGGAACCTCCATTCCAGCCTTTTTAATTTCATCAACCGTTAAAATAAAAGGGTGATGCTGATCAACTTCATTATCTCGGTACGCTCCAAGCAGCAAAAAATTACTTTGATCTTTATTTAAGATAAATAATTTTATCAAGCCTAAACTAGCCGAATCGACCCACTGTAAATCATCAAGAAACAGAACCAGTGGATGATTATTTTGAGTAAATACTTGTAAAAATTTCAAAACCAGGCGATTAAAGCGATTTTGATTCTCTTCCGTGCCTAAGTGTGGCACTGAAGGTTGGACACCCATAATTTGCTCTAACGCTGGGATTATGTCGATTAATACCTGTCCATTACCAGCCACTGCTGCCTGAAGCTCCTTTTTCCATACTTCAAGATGCTCTGATGACTCTGCCAACAACTGCTTCATTAACCCTTTAAATGCCTGGGCAATCGCTGAGTAAGGAATATTCCGCTGAAACTGGTCAAATTTACCGACTATAAAATAACCTTTTTGCTCTACTATGGGCTTATGAATTTCATTAATCAAAGCTGATTTTCCAACACCGGAATAACCACTGACCAGAAACATTTGACTACCGCTAATATTTATATCGGCAAAAGCTCCCAGCAAACAAGCGACTTCTTTTTCGCGCCCATAAAGTTTTTGCGGAATCTCAAAGCGATCTGAAATATCCTGTTTCCCAGGTGTAAAATCGTTAATTACTCCTGTTTTTTTCCATTCAGAGCGACAACTTTCTAAATCACTTTTGATTCCCAGAGCACTCTGATAACGGTCTTCACAATTCTTCGCTAAAAGTTTATTAATGATTGCCGATAATGCAGAAGAAACAGCAAGATTTATGTGTTTTAATGGTTTTGGTTGTCTGGCAATATGACAATGAACCCAGGTCATCGGGTCATTATCATC
>WTCN01000300.1 GCA_013138555.1 Methyloprofundus sp.
AATGGATCTAGTAAATATTGTAATTCTGGCAAATGCTTATCAACATCTTGTACTAGCATCGTCCAGTGTGTCTCGGGTAAGCTAGCAAAAACATCTTCTGATAATGGCCCGCTTCTTACCCGCCATGCTGTACCATCTCGCCCACGCTCTTCAATAAGCCGGGACTCAATCTCGGGTTCACAAGCTAACCCCGCTAACTCTTCAGGTGAAATAGGTGACTCAAAATCAACAAAAGCCTGGCGGATCAATAAAGGTTTCTTCTGCCAATATTGCTCTAGAAACTGCTGTTGACTTAGACCCGTGTTGAAAAAATCACTCAAAAGAACTCTCTAACTTAGCTTAAATGGCGGGGTATAACTAAAACTGGGGGAGTAGACAAAAACCTACTCCCCCGATTACACTCGAAGAGTTATAGCAAAAACGCTAAAATTTGACTTATAATTTTGCTTCGATAGCGTCTGCAATAGCACAAATCATTAGCTGAGTACTTCTTGCGCCTGCATCAATATGACCCACACTACGCGCGCCTAAGAAGGAAGAACGTCCTTTTGTAGCATGCATCTCGTTAGTTGATTCCATGCCTTTAATTGCAGTTTCTTTAAGTCCCGCTAATAACGCTGGGTATTCAAGTTTGCCGCAATTTTCTGTTAGATAGTTGGCTACTGGGATTAATGTATCTAACATTGTTTTTTCGCCAGCGTCTGATTTACCGCGTGCTTTCATAGCTTCTACCGCAGCATTATATGCTTCGGCAAAAACAACAGGATCAACTGTTTTTCCAGCGGCATCTTTTCCCATTGCAACAAAAAAAGTACCAATCAAAGAACCAGAAGCACCACCGATTTTACTCATGCAGGTCATGCCCATTTTTTTCCAGGCATCAGCCCATTCCAGTTGACTGATTTCTTCACTTTGCTCTACTAGAAAACCAAGTCCACGGCGTATATTAATAACATGATCACCATCACCCAGAGTTTTATCCAGCTCGGTTACTTCTGCATCGTGCTCTGCTATAGTATCGCTCGCGACCTTAATAAACTCAGCTAACATATCTGAAGTTATCTGCATTATCTCTTTCCTCTCTTATAAAGTAGCCATCCCCACTTATATTTCTAGGGACTTCAGCTATAAAATTTTATCTAAAACAACTCTATCTGTAAATAGTTAGCTTATTATACAGCTAACTTGGGCCTTGCTAGATTCAAAGTTTCTGACATTTTTTTACCAAAGACCCGCTGATAAACTGCGCGAAATCTTCCGGGTTCTCATAATCCTGCTTTTGTACAAACTCAACCAGACCATTGACTAGGCTTCTTGTTTCTGCTATTTCAACATGAGATCGCCCACAGCCTTCACAATGCGTTCCTGTTTCTGTACAAAAAGCACTGCCTTTACATGGGTTAAATTTCATTTACCCCCTCCCCCGCACGATATTTACTTTTAATAATGGGAATACTATACTCTATTTTATTGTTAGGTACATCCATTCCTGACCTTATTAGAACTCAGCACGTAACAACGCCTATTCTTAGCTATATTAATGATCTCGCTGAATAATATACAAAGATAAATCACGCAACAAATCAGCCTCTGAACCAAAACCCTTTAGACTTTCAACCGCTTGCTCATGTAAATCCTGTGCTTTTTGTTTCGCACCCTCTAGACCTAGCAAAGCCGGATAGGTCGGTTTATCATTATCCTGGTCTTTGCCTTGTGTTTTACCTAGTGTCGCGGTATCGCTTTCTTCATCTAAAATGTCATCCTTAACCTGAAAAGAGAGGCCGATACATTTAGCATAGTGATCTAATTTACTGGCAATATCAGGGTCTATATCTGGCTTTGACAAGGTCGCTAGCTGCACACTCACGCGAATAAGTGCACCTGTTTTATGAATGTGCATATTTTCTAATTCAGGCAAGGTCAGCGTTTTACCGACCGATTCTAAATCAATCGCCTGCCCTCCTACCATGCCTTGCGAACCACTGGCTTTTGCCAAAGCAGTAATCATTTGCATACGTGACTCTGCACTGGCCTGCATACTACTATCCTGTGCAAGCATCTGAAATGCTAAAGCCTGTAGAGCATCACCCGCTAAAATAGCCGTTGCTTCATCATAAGCCACGTGCGAAGTTGCTTTACCACGACGTAAGTCATCATCATCCATCGCAGGTAAATCATCATGAATCAGTGAATACACATGAATCATTTCGACCGCACAGGCCGGACCATCTAAAATTTCCGGGGCGATTCCCAGCGCCATTCCGGCGCTATAAGTCAACATCGGACGCATACGTTTTCCACCATCTAGCGTACTGTAACGCATGGCATCATGAAGTCTTTTAGGCAATACTGTATTGACTGGCAAGCGCAGCTCCAGCGCCTTTTCTACACGTTCCTGGCTAGTGACTAAGTATTCTTTTAGGGCGTTACTCATCGTTAAATGACTCCAAGGTCTGTTGACCGTTTTTTTCTAATAAAATGTGTACTTTCTGCTCCGCCTCTTGTAAAGATTTCTGGCAGACCCGCGTTAACTTCACACCTTGCTCAAAAGATTTTAGCGACTCTTCCAGAGAAATATCCCCTTGCTCTAATTGCTCTACAATCTCTTCTAGACCCTTGAGAGAATCTTCAAATAAAGTGGCACTTTTCTTTCTTGGCATGTCGATAAAAATAATTTAATGATAGGATAGTTTAATTCGCCTATTATATATGAAAAAACATTAGAGTAATTAACTAGAAAATGAGTAATACCTATAACGCAGCAGCTATTGAAGTTTTAAGTGGTCTGGATCCCGTCCGCAAACGCCCAGGCATGTATACAGACACCACCCGCCCCAATCATCTGGTTCAGGAGGTGGTTGATAACAGCGTTGATGAAGCTGTCGCGGGGCATGCTTCCAGCATAGAGGTCGTTTTATTTAAAAATGGCAGCGTCCGGGTGCAAGATGACGGGCGCGGAATGCCTGTTGATATGCACCCTGAACAAAACATGCCTGGTGTTGAAGTGATTTTGACCCAGTTGCATGCTGGTGGAAAGTTTTCTAATAAAAATTACCAGTTTTCTGGTGGTTTACATGGTGTTGGCGTTTCCGTTGTTAATGCACTCTCGACACAATTGAATATCGAAATCAAGCGCAATGGCAAAATTTATCAAATGCAATTTGCTGATGGTGAAAAACAAACTGAGCTAAGTGAAGTGGGCAGTGTTGGTAAACTTAATACTGGCACCATGGTGCATTTTTTACCCGATGCCAGTTATTTTGATTCTAATAAAATCTCCGTTATCAAGCTAAAACATGTATTAAGGGCAAAGGCAGTCCTTTGCCCTGGTTTAAAAATTCGTTTATCAGTCGAGCAAAGCGATGAATCATGGGAGTGGCATTACCAGAATGGGCTTGAAGAGTACCTGCTTGATAGCGTGGGTAATGTCGAATTTTATCCAAATGAACCGTTTATGGGAAAATTTTCTGCTGAGCATGAAGCGGTCGACTGGGGAATTGTCTGGACGGCAGAATCTTTACCGGAAAATATTACTGAAAGCTATGTTAATCTCGTCCCTACCGCACAAGGAGGAACCCATGTTAATGGTTTGCGCGCAGGCCTGACCGAAGCGATGCGTGAATTCTGCGAGATACGTAATTTATTACCCCGTGGGGTTAAAATTACCCCCGAAGATGTCTGGGAACTTTGCCATTATATCTTGTCAGTAAAACTGGAAGACCCACAATTTTCGGGACAAACCAAAGAGCGCTTAAGCTCACGTGAGTGTGTGGCTTTTGTTTCAGGCGTTGCCAAAGATGCATTTAGCTTATGGCTAAACCAGCACCCTACGGATGGTGAGAAAATTGCAGAAGTGATTATTTTAAGTGCTCAAAAGCGTTTAAAATCTGCCAAAAAAGCAGTCCGCAAAAAGGTTTCGGCGGGACCGCAATTACCAGGTAAATTAGCCGATTGTGCCTCTCAGGATATTAAACGTAGCGAACTTTTTCTGGTTGAGGGGGACTCAGCGGGCGGCTCAGCCAAACAGGCGCGTGAGCGTGATTTTCAAGCGATTATGCCACTACGCGGTAAAATTTTAAACACCTGGGAAGTCGAATCAGCTCAGGTGATGGCATCTCAAGAAGTGCATGATATTGCCGTTGCTTTAGGCATAGAGCCCGGCTCAGAAGACTTAAAAAATCTGCGCTACGGTAAAGTTTGCATTTTGGCTGATGCGGATTCGGATGGCCTACATATCGCTACCTTGATTTGTGCTTTATTTTTTAAACATTTCCCGAGCCTGGTTAAGGCGGGACATGTTTTTGTTGCCATGCCTCCACTCTACCGCATTGATGTCGGTAAACAGGTCTTTTATGCCTTAGATGAATCTGAGAGACTGGGTGTATTAGACCGTATTAAAGCAGAAAAGCTTAAGGGTAAAATTAATGTCCAGCGCTTTAAAGGACTGGGGGAAATGAACCCTTCCCAATTACGTGTTACAACCATGAACCCGGATACCCGGCGCTTAGTACAGCTCACAATTGAAACAGATGACAATACCCATGAACAAATGGATTTGTTATTGGCAAAAAAACGTTCTCAGGATAGAAAGGCCTGGCTAGAAAGCAAGGGTAATTTAGCTGATATTTAAAATAGGGATTGAGCGGACTAAAGTCCGCTCAACTACTTTTGCCAGTTCTCTGAAAATTGTTCAGCACTGATAGGTCTGCCAAAATAATAGCCCTGACAACGCGTACAACCGTAGCTTTTCAATAATTCAAACTGTTCAATTGTTTCCACCCCTTCTGCGAGCGTAGTTAAACCTAATGCAGCGCCAAGGTCAATTATGGCACGCACAATAGTCGCATCATCCTCATCTTCCGTCATGTCACGTATAAAAGTACGATCTATTTTTAATAAGTCCACATTAAAAGCCTTAAGCCGGGTTAATGACGAATAATCAGTCCCAAAATCATCAATCGCCAACTTAAAGCCGAAAGACCTTAACTGATGTAAAACCTCTGTAATGGACTCAGGGTATTGCGCTAAACCACCTTCAGTAATCTCAAGCTCAATATGCTCTGTTGCAACCCCTGCTTTTTCGCATATTTGTAGAGCCTTATTGGCAAAGTCGATACTGATTAACTGGTAGATTGATACATTGACAGCAATATACTCCAGTTTAACCACCCCCTCGTTCTGCCATTGTTTATATTGCAGGCACGCCTGTTCTAAAACCCACTCTCCCATGCCTCCAATAAATCCCATTTCTTCTGCAAAAGGTATAAACTCCAGAGTCGGAACAACCCCTAATTCAATCGAGTGCCAGCGCAATAATGCCTCAGCACCAATCGTTTGTTGTGTGAGCGTATCAATGAGAGGCTGATATACTAATGATAACTCATTAGTCCCAGCTTCTATCGCTACCCGCAAAGCTTGCGATATTTTATGACGCCTCTTAACGCACTCCATCATTTCCTGAGAAAAAAAGCGATAGGTATTACGCCCTGCATTTTTCGCCTCATACATCGCCGTATCAGCTTGCTGTATCAATTGATGAATATTCTCCGCATTATCGGGATAAATCACCACACCAATACTGGCCCCACTATGTAATACCTTATCCTGGAAATCATAAGGTGTGCATAGCTTCTCTAGAATTTTACTAACAATGTTCTGCACCACGCTTGTTACATAATGTTTATCGCCTTCCAGTTCACACAAAATAACCACAAACTCATCCCCCCCTAAACGAGCCAAAGTATCACTGGACCTTAAACAAAAAGAAGCACGTATTGCAACTGCCTTTAATAAAGCATCTCCAGCTTCATGGCCAAATGTATCATTCACCTCTTTAAACCGGTCCAGGTCAATAAATAATATTGCTATTTTATTTTTAGCACGCTCTGCCTTAATAATCGCCTGCTCTAGACGGTCATAAAATAAACTACGATTAGGCAAACTGGTCAATGAGTCATAATAAGCCAATTGGCTAATATGTTCTTCTGCGGCCTTTCTAAGTGAAATATCATCAAATGATGCAATATGGTTTTTAATCCTACCTAAATTATCGCGTACCACTGCAATACGAGTCCACTGCGGATAGGGTTCACCATTTTTGCGCGTATTCCATATTTCACCTTCCCAGCTATCACTCTCCTCAAGAGCCTGCCTCAGTTCCTGATAGAATTCAATATCATGTTTACCAGACTTTAAAACAACAAGTGATTGGCCAATAATTTCTTTTTCTGTATACCCAGTAACACGCGTAAAACATGGGTTAACATTCAGAATTTTTTGTCCTGCATCGGCAATGACTAAACAGGTTAAGTTGTTCTCAAATACCGTCTTAGCCAGTTCATTGTATTCCAAGGCTTGTTTGTGGCTAATCAGTTCGGCAATTGTCACTGCAAAACTATGCAGGATACTCTTTTCATTTTCACTAACTGGCTGCCCGGGGCTTAAATAAAGACATATGACTCCATATAACACACCCTCCAGAATCATAGGCATATTATAATGCCCATGATCTTGCATGCCCTCAAAACGAACACTATGTGCACAATTAACATGCGAGTGATGCTGTATTGATAGTGTTTCTGCTGCCATACCACACAAACACTGCCCATACTTGACACTGGCACATTGTAGGCTTATCTGAACTGCCAGATTATACTCTGCCACCATAGACAGACTTTTCTCACCGGGATTGTTTAGAAAAATAGCACCTTGCGGCAATGTTTTTAACCAGGAAACATTGTGAATAGTTCTTAGTGCTGTATTTAAAAAATCCTCCATAGACAAGTCATGTATAGGTAAAGCCAATAAGCTATTGGTCGCTTGCTGGGCCTCAAGGTTTTTTTCAATTAAGACATTATTATCCAATAAATCCAGGCCATTAACTCTTATCCGCCAGGCAATAGGAAAAATAAAAATAAGTAACAGTATGACATCAAGTATTGCTACCACCATGTTAGGCGTATTCTCGGGCAGAATAACAGGCAAAATAAGCATAATGGTCAATTCAGATATAGCAATGATAGCTAACACTTTCCATAAAATGATATTTATCACATTTAACGACGAAAAAATGAGCAATATCATGACTAATAAACTAGCACTCACCACGACATAGACTAAATCTTTCCCCTCTAGCGCACTAGCATCTCTTACCGTCAGAGAAACACTATGCGCATCAAAAGACACTGCCTCCATCGCAGAATAATGCATTACACTCACCGCAATACCTAAAACAACACCTGCCCTATAAAATACCCACCATTTCTTTTTATTATTACTTTCCTGAATATTAATTATATATAAGCTGATATAAGAAGCTAAAAATGCAATAAATAGTGACCCAAAAACCCACAAAGAATCATAGGCAATAGCAGGTTGTAAACTCATAGAAGCCATACCAGAGTAATGCATAATACTGATTGCAGTAGCAAGCAGTATTGATGCATTCAACTGATGGATAGATTTTTTTTTCTTAACACTAATTAAGACCATTGCTGGTATTGCCCCCATGATAGAAAACAAATACGAGGCAAAGGTTAAACCGGGAGAATATACCAAAGGCATTGGTAATGTTACTGCCAGCATACCCACAAAATGCATCGCCCAGGTACCTGCCGCAAAAGCAATACCTGCTGATACTAAACGTAAATGTTTTAATCGTTTAGGGAGCGCATTAACACCATCCATAATAGCAAGTGATATACACGCGCTAATAATAGCGATGACAATGGAAATGATAACGAAATAAGGTTGGTATTCAGCCGGCATAAACTGACATTTTCGGTTATTACACAGTTAATAGAAATTTAGGTTCTTTTAAACTTTAGGCTTGTATCAAAAGCCTATTTTTCACTCTAAGAGCATTACCCAAAAAACTAACACATTTCTTAGGTGATAAATAATATAGTATTTTTTATTATATCTTAACACTATATATATCGCCACTGAGTTATTCACTAGCCATTAAACAGCCCCCCCCCTAGCACACTAAGCTAGAAGTTTGTGAATACGAAGTCTACCCAGTCAAGCATTCAGGAATGACGAAGTATAACTGAGAGTTATGGGTAATCAGGAAAGACTAAACCCTTGCATACCTTTTCGACTTGGCAAAATATTAAACTAAAAAGACAGTATCTCATTATTTGAGGTGTCTAAACTTCTTAACTCCCCATATAATAGGTAAAACTTTAAACTAAAATACCTCATAAAAACTCTGACTATGGTTGACATTGGCCGCTTTAATACCTTACCCATAAAACAACACAATGGCTTGCAACTCTACCTTGATGGTGGAAGCAGTGGTGACATTCTTTTATCTGATAAACAGCCTCCTAAAGAAGCAAAGGTAGATGAGCCTCTTAAAGTGTTTATTTATACGGGCTCAGATGGTGAATTACTTGCCACGCGTAAAAAACCTTTGGTACAAATGGACGGTGTTGCCTGGCTCAAAGTCATTTCTATTGGCCCTGCGGGCGCTTTTCTTGACTGGGGACTAACCAAAGATCTACTAGTACCTTTTGCTGAACAAGACTATGAACTAGAAGAAAACCGTTATTGTTTAATCAAAGTATACCTTGACGATCAAAACCGTATTGCAGCATCAACCTCCCTGAATCACTATATTTCTGATGAAGCACACTATTTACACGAAGGCGACGAAGTTTCGCTGATTATTGCAGGCAAGACAGATTTAGGCTTTAAAGCGGTAGTGAATGATAATTTCTGGGGGATTTTATACCATAATGAAGTTTTTCAGCCACTACGGGAGGGACAAAAACTTAAAGGCTATATTAAAAAAATTCGTGAAGACAAAAAAATTGATTTAAGCTTAAATAAAGCAGGGCATACTCATGTTAAGCCAGTCACTGAACAGATTATCCAGCGCCTTGAAGACAATAATGGCTTTTTAGAGTTATCGGATAAAAGCTCTCCCGAAGCCATTAATGCGGCTTTTGGCGTTAGCAAAAAAGTGTTTAAACATGCGATTGGTTCTCTATATAAAGAGCGTCGCATTACTTTAACTAAAACCAGTATTACTTTGAATAAATAAATGTAGTCTGTATGAGGCTTGCGCAATACAGGCATAATTACACCTCAATTTCCCGTATTCCGCAAGCTTCATACGGACTACATTGACCTACAGAGCTTGCTTTAATGTATACAGAAAATCTAAGGCTTCACGTGGCGTTAATTCATCTGGAACTAGATTTTCAATTAATTTCACAGCAGGATGTGGCGTATTAAAGGAAAATAAATCTAATTGATTACTGCCTACTTCAGCTTGCTGTTCCTTATAGGCAGTGTCCTCTAAATGACTTAATTTAAGCTTAGCTTGCTCAATCACCAAACGTGGTATTCCTGCTAATGATGCCACCTGCAAGCCATAACTCTGGCTTGCAGCGCCTTCTTTTACCGCATGTAAAAAAACAATTTTATCACCATGTTCCATCGCATCTAGATGGAGATTATGAATAGTGCCTTGCTCTTCAGGCAGACTGGTCAACTCAAAATAATGAGTCGCAAATAAAGTAAATGCATTTATTTCTTTTGCTAAATAATCAGCACAAGCCCATGCCAGCGACAATCCATCAAAAGTACTCGTACCCCGTCCAATTTCATCCATCAAAATTAAACTATTCGCCGTCGCGTTATGCAAGATATTAGCAGTTTCAGACATTTCCACCATAAAGGTAGAGCGCCCACTCGTCAAATCATCCGAAGCACCGATCCGAGTAAAAATCTTATCAATCGGCCCACATTGCAACTGAGTTGCCGGTGAAAAACAGCCGATATGAGCAATCAAGACGATCAAAGCAGTCTGACGCATATAAGTTGATTTCCCCCCCATATTTGGCCCAGTAATAATAAGCATTTGCCTTGCATCACTAAAATTTAAATCATTGGCAACAAAGGGAATATCCGAGACTTGCTCAACCACTAAGTGTCGTCCACCAACAATATTAACGCCTCGTTGCTGCTGTAAAACAGGACGGGTTAAATTTAAACTAACACTTCGCTCAGAAAAATTAGCCAATACATCTAATTCAGCTAATGCCAAAGCACAAACCTGAATAGGAATTAATATTGTTGCAATGCTATCTAAAAGTTCATCGTAGAGCTTTTTCTCAAAGGCTAAAGACTGCTCCTTAGCATTTAGGACCGTATCTTCAAACTCTTTTAGCTCACTGGTAAAAAACCGCTCTGCATTTTTAAGTGTCTGTTTACGTGTATATGTCTCAGGTACATCATCAGATTGCGAGCGTGGAATCTCTATATAATAACCATGTACACGGTTGTATTTGATTCGTAAAGTTGCTATCCCGGTATTTTCTTTTTCCCGGGTTTCCATATCAATCAAGAACTGATTGGCATTCTGGCTCAAATCACGTAAATCATCTAATTGCTGACTATACCCTGCTGCAATAACCCCACCATCACGGATTAAAACTGGCGGATTCTCAATAATAGCACGTTGCAATAAAACCAAAAACTCAGGTTGTTCACTCACTTGCATCGCTAATTCATTGAGTTGCAAACAATCAGTTTGTGCTATTTGTGCTTGTAATTCAGGTAAAGTTGCAAACGTATCACGCAACACTAACAAATCACGTGGTCGTGCAGACTTCAAAGCAACTCGAGAACTAACACGCTCTATATCTCCCACCGAACGTAAACTGTCTCGCACACCTTCATACAAATTATTATTTAATAAAGCATCCACGCAATCATAACGATTATTTAATAAAACCTGGTCACGCAAAGGCCGGTTAAGCCAGCGACGTAAACAGCGACTCCCCATTGCTGTTACGGTTTTATCTAATACCCCAAAAAGGGTAAAGCGTAGCTGCCCCGAAGGGTGGAAGTCTAACTCTAAATTTCGTCGGCTAGAAGCATCTAATAAAATACTATCATCACTGCTTTCTACCCGAATGCCTTGTATATGTGGTAAGGCACTTTGCTGAGTATCTTTTACATACTGCAATAAACACCCAGCTGCCGAAATAGCTGCCGTTAAATTATCACACCCGAAACCTTTAAGGTCATGCATCTTAAATTGTTTCAGAATTAATTTTCTGGCACTTATTTCTTCAAAATGCCAGGGAGGGCGACGTGTTAATCCTTTGCGTTCTTTTAATGCTGTTGGCAAATTCCAATCTTCATTAAATAAAAGTTCGGCAGGGTTTAATCTCTCAATTTCACTTAACAACTCATCAGTCGAATTAACTTGTTGTAACACAAAACGCCCACTGGTCAGATCAAGGCAGGCAATACCATAAACTTTTGCATAGAAAATAGCGACTAATAAGTTATCCTGCCGCTCCTCCAGTAAAGCCTCTTCAGTTACAGTACCAGGTGTTACGACACGCACAACCTGGCGCTCAACAGGTCCTTTGGATGTCGCAGGATCACCTATCTGCTCACAAATCGCAACAGATTCGCCTAATTTCATCAATTTAGCAATATACCCTTCTGCCGCATGATAGGGTAAACCACACATGGGAATAGGTGATCCAGCTGAATTCCCTCTCGCCGTCAAAGTAATGCTTAGCAGTTCAGCCGCCTTTTTTGCATCATCAAAGAATAGCTCATAAAAATCCCCCATACGGTAAAACACCAAGGTATCCTGGTAATCAGACTTGATACGCAAATATTGCTGCATCATGGGTGTATGTACTGGTTTTTTTTCTGTATCAGTCATGAGCTATTTTTAGGAGTGTTTGTAAAAGGGGTTTTGCAGCGAATTAACCTAGGGCAGTCACAACACCTCTTCTACTATTTATTCAGTTTTTTCCCGTGAATGAGGAAATCTCGCCGTATTGTACAGCAAACCTGCAGGCAAAAAAAAACCCATTCTCTTGCGAGAACGGGTTTTTAAATTAAGAGCTTGGCAATTCCCTACTTTCACATGGATAAATCCACACTATCATCGGCACTAAGCGGTTTCACTTCCGA
>WTCN01000166.1 GCA_013138555.1 Methyloprofundus sp.
CATTGCGATGACTGATAAAAGGCATGATACCCCGCTCCAGAATCTTCCCTACTGTTTGATCATTCATGCATACTTCAGCACAAGGCTGTAACTTTGTTACATCGTCAACTCTTTGTATATAAGCAGGCAAATCGGTTATTTCCATATATTCACCCAGCTGCATATTCCAGCCCTGTTGCATAAATGTTTTAGCAATGAGTACCGCAGAATAAAAAGCAGCATTACCCCATAGCAATGATTCATGCTGTTCGTTAGCAGTCAGTTCTTCAAATTGAAAGGAATCAATCTCGTCAGTTTCCAGGCCATAAGGCAAACGCATTATAATCCTAGGTAGTAACAAGCCTATCCACGGTGCAACAGCACTTTTTCTAAGTGCCTGCCACCTGAGCATGCTGGCCTGGTCCATTTCAAGCCAGTCACGATAATTAACTTGCTTAGTCAACTGCTGACAACCTATCAATATAGGGTCTGCAGCGGCAATAAAAGGTCCGCCTGCAAACGAAGCGATACCGCCCAGCGCAGTCAGTAATGCAATATCATTATCAGTATTATCAAAGCTAAAGTTACCAATAATCAAAGACCAAGGATCTTCACCGTAGGTGCCCGTAGCTTGTGATACTAAGTGATTAAATAAACCCGTAACAGATAGGTCACTAGCAGCTATTGCAAGATCCTGATTTAATTGTTGTTTATCTACATCAAGCAAGTGTACCGATAGGGTTTCATCCGTTTCAATACTGGAAATAAGCATATACACTGACCGCCATGCAGCTTCAAGTGCCTGGAAATCTGGGTGATGTAAGATTTTGCGCATAAGTGCACTAATGGCATCGTCTACTGCGTTAATGTAGACATCTTGAAAGGGAGTGATATCTTCAACTATATAATCAGAAATAAGATTCCTGATATAGCGCAAAACAGGCTCTTCTGATTTTTCCGCTGGCTTTGCTGCTGACGATTCCCCGAATAGGCGTTTTAACGTATCATCATCGGTTTCTGTATTTATAGCTAGATCAGTATTTTCGGAGTGCTTTTCTAAATTGGAATTATTAAGCATTTTTTGTAAATCTTTAGCCGCTTCTTTAAACGTAGTCGGCGTGCTTAGCTTTTCCCGAATCCTGGAGAACTGTGCAAAAATATCTATTTTTGAAAGCAAAACATCTGGATGAAAGTTATCTATATCTTCAAAACTAATGCTGACATTTGACAGCTCCTCATCAAGACTCAAATGAAGTTCTGGCTTTATTTTTGCTAAAATATAAGCAAAATTGTCAATATCTATCTTTTCGATTAGCCGATAATCATTCTTGCGACCGGTGGTTTTCTGACGATGCCCACTAAAATTCCCTAAAACCAAAATTCGCAGAGGCTTATCAGCGGCAGGCCGGTTCAATGAATGAGCTTTAGGTTTAACTGATGTCAACAAAATTTCACTGTGATTTAGCATAGTATATCCTGGTTATGTATAACTTGAGCTCAATGAATTCCTGAAACCCCAGTCGCTAGAAGATTGAAATTTATCGTCAGTTTCAGGTGTGACTATTGTCCAGCCATTGATTAATTTCGTATAACGATTCAGGGCTTAATTCCCCTAAAGTACGCTGGAAACGAATACGGTTTTTTATATAACCTGAGTTCGGGATAAGAAAAGTGGGCAACCTTTCATAAATTCTGAAAAAATATAAACTACGACGAACATATTTTTTCAAAAGGCTGGCTAGTAATGAGTTTAACCCAATTATTTTGTGATGTAGATGATTTTTGTAAAGTATTTATCCCTGAATGGGAAAAAACACAAATCGAAAAGGGTGAAAAGAAACGTAGAAGAAAGCGCAGCATTAGTACGAGCGAAATAATCACTCTCATTATTTATTATCACTAATCAGTGATATGGAACGCTCAAATGGTTCTACTTGCGTTATTTACCTAAAAATCTATCAAAATCTTTCCCGGGACACCGTGCTACAATCGTTTCATTGAATTAATGCCTGAGGTTATTGTTCCTTTAACAGCCTTTATGCAATCCCGGTGTGGTAAAGGAGAGGGAATTACCTTTGTTATAATTCCTTATCCCGAACTCAAGGTTAAACTAAAAAAATTAGCAACTGAAAGTAATGATACAGAGCGAGTAAAGCTGTTACTTTTGCTCACTATACTCTGTTTTTTAGACTTAGAGGAAGGAGGATATAAAATTATCCAGAATAACCAAAAGAAAGGCTGGCTATCATTTTAAGGCGGGACAAATATTGTAGGTTGGGCTGCCGTCTTTTTGGCAACCCAACAATTCAATTAACCGAGCTATATACCCGAAAATGTTGACTTAGCGCAGAATTGCAATACCTTTCAGTAAGTTCAACGCTTCTGTTAACGGATAGTCACGCAGATCTACACCTTTTTCGTCAGCTTCTTTATCAGCATCTTTAGAGGTAGCATTGCTATCAGATTTTTTACCATTACCATTTGATAAATGATGTGATAAATCAGCTTCTTTAATTGGCGTAAATTTTGCCGCCTCTAATTCTTCCAGCTTAAGTCGTCTTAATTCTATATCCGGCTCAATACCTGTCGCCTGTATTGAGCGACCTGATGGCGTAAAATAACGTGCAGTGGTTATTTTGACAGCGCCCCCATTACCCGTAGGTAAAATAGTCTGTACTGAACCTTTGCCAAAAGACTTGGTCCCCATGATAATCGCGCGCTTATGATCCTGTAGAGCACCCGCAACAATCTCCGAAGCTGATGCCGAACCGCCATTGATTAAAACAACCAATGGCGCACCGTCTAATAGATCACCCGGAGTCGCATTAAAATCCATTTTTGCATTTTTAATACGCCCTTCGGTATACACAATTTTACCTGAGTTTAAAAAGGCATCACTAACAGCAACCGCACCATTCAGTACACCGCCTGGATTGTTGCGTAAATCCAGCACCATACCTTTTAATTGACCGCCATTATCTTTTTTGAGTTGCTTGATTTCTTCTTTAAGTGCTTCGCCAGTCGGAGACTGAAAACTACTGATACGCAGATATCCAAAGCCTTCTTCTAAAGTTCGGCTACGCACACTTTTTACTTTAATAATCGCCCTGACCAAAGTCACATCAAAGGGTGCATCTTTACCTTCGCGTACAATGGTCAGTACAATTTCACTTCCCACGTCGCCACGCATTATTTTTACAGCCCCCGTTAAGCTCATGCCCTTGACAGGCTGGCCATCCAGTTTGATGATTAAATCACCCGACTGCATACCCGCTCGCTGTGCTGGCGTATCATCAATAGGTGAAATAACCTTAACAAAGCCATCTTCCATTGTGACCTGTATTCCCAGGCCACCAAAACGCCCTGTTGTCCCCACTTTTAACTCTTTATACTCTTCGGTATTCAAGTAACTTGAGTGTGGATCCAGACCTGATAACATGCCACGGATAGCACTTTCCAGAAGATCTTTATCGCTAACAGACTCAACATAGTCCTGCTTAATACGACCAAAAATCTCAGTAAATGTTCTTAATTCCTCAAAAGGGAGGCTGACTGCCTGCTGCTCTGTTTCTTTATCTGCCAGCACTGAACCCGCAGTAGCAATCACAACGCCAAGAAAGCATCCAAGCAATAAAGTAAATATATTTTTTTGTTTAACCACGCTGTACAAACTCCGTTATATAAATTCCTGATAAATTCTAGGATAGTTGTATTTTATACCAATATAAATATAAATAGTG
>WTCN01000134.1 GCA_013138555.1 Methyloprofundus sp.
CCGGGGTTTCTCACCGATGATCCTAGTGATTGTCCCGATGGAGAGCAGATTATTCAGTTTATCACTGTTGCAAACTATCACTATTTTCACGACCTTAAGCTCCGCGATGCGGGTGCCTACCGCAAAAAGAAAAAAGAAATATTTGACGCTATGATTGATATTCTGGAGCAGCGATATATCCCCAATTTTCGCAAACATTTAGTCTTTAAAATGCTCGGCAGCCCGACGACTAACGAAAGTTTCTGTGCCAGCCCCGAAGGAAATTCCTATGGATCAAACATAACACCGGAAAATTTTGATGCCAAACGACTGGATCATAGAACTTCACTCAAAAATTTCTACTTTTGCAACGCCTCATCAGGAGCTCCAAGTTTTACCGGAACGATTGGAACGGGTTGTAAATTATACGAGAAATTAAGTGGTGACCCTGTATTAAACAACAGCCAGCTATGAGAGTTGCTATTGTAGGCGGTGGTGCCGCCGGTATGACAGCGGCTCATCTTTTAGATAAAGTACATGATGTCAGCGTATTCGAAAAAGAGCCGGTTCTAGGCGGAAACATCCGTACTCTGAATAAAAATATTCCTTGTGATTCATTGAATCAGCGCATCACTCTTGACAATGGAGTCATTGAGTTCCAGCGTGATTACTTTACGAATTTTCATAAATTAATGGCTGACCTTCAGATACAGCTTGTAGAAACACCGGTTTCCAGTGAACTTTTTCTGCCGGATGGCCACTATTACAAATCTACCGGTGCTATCCGCTACGGGTGTAAAACCAAATGGGAACAAATAATTGAAATGCTTAAGCAGACTCCAATTATGTTCTCATACTTATGTTTTCTTGCCCGTATAAGCCTCGCCAGCCAGGATTCATTTCGTCATCGTCCGGTCTCAGACTATCTGGGAAATAATATCAGTGCGAGATGGCTAAAGATGCTGCTTATGTATGCTTACTCTATGCCTTACAACACGATTGATAATTTTCCCGCAGAAATAGCGCTGCCACTGCTTAGTCACTCTGGCATGCTTACCCAGTGGGATCGCATTGTTGGAGGAGTCTATAGCTATATAGAAAAAATCCTATCACGATTTCGAGGCACAATTCATTGTGATACCAGAATCACCGGAATCACCAGAGAATCAACAGGGGTGCAAATAAGCTTAGTCAATACTGACCCTCAGCATTTTGATAAACTTGTTTTCGCGACGACTCCAGATCAGGTACTACGCTTATTAAAAGATCCCTCGGAAAACGAAATCAGGCGATTTCAGGCCTGGAAAATGAATACCATTGATACGCTTATTCATACGGATACCTCAATATACAAACATTTCGGCGTAAGCTATTTCTGTGAGTTTGATCTTTTCCAGACAAAGGAGCTCGGAGATAGTGGCTACAACGCTTACTTAGACCGGCTATGTGGTGTAGATCCCCAGCTAGATACTCACTTTAGTCTCGCCTATAACCTGGAACAGCAAATAGCCCCCGAAAAAGTCATTGATAGACAGCATCATGCAACACCAGCCTACAACGTAGAAGCTATCCGTTATCGTCAGGAGGTCTTAGAAACAAACGGCGAGAATCACACCTACCACGCGGGTGCCTATCTTTTTGATGGATTACACGAAGGCGCTGTAAGCTCGGGGTTTGTGGTATCAGATCTACTAGGTGGATTACGCTTGTAAAACCTGGCAGTTAAGGGTGTGATTAAAAGTGTGAGGTTTTCAATAATGTGATTTTTTTCAGTCTAAAAAATCAAATAGTTACATTTCTTAATGAGCATATGTAAGGGATATGTAAATATCATAAGCTATTGATTTTATTATCTCCCCCCACACTTTTAATCACACCCGGCAGTTAATGGCCATATTTTATTTATTGCTTTAAAACACAATTAATGCTATAAGGTCATATAGCTTAACCATAAGCAAGTAATCTGGAGAAGAAAATGACTGATAGTTATTTGCAACAAAGTAGTCATAACGGTGGAATAGAGCCGGGGAAATTTCGCAAGATGATTGCAGAATGCGCTTACTACAAGGCCGAAAAAAGAGGTTTTGTAACGGGTTATGAGCTAGAGGACTGGCTTGAAGCCGAACAAAAGCTAAACAAGCAATGTTTCTACTGGTTTCAAGAGGAATGGTAATTAAGCTGAGCTTGTAGAGTAGAATAGCGCAGTGCTTTCCACCTTCAGAGCGGTGATAATATTTAGCTGACACAAAGTTGGAAAATGCTATGCTATTCCAACCTACGTGAAAAATAAACATAATCATGCTCACCCGCTTAACTCTTTATCTAGCTTATAGTTTTAAAACATCCACACGCTATCAAATCATAAAAACCTTTTTCTATGATTTACTGGAAAACCCGCATAGCAGGCTAAAATCCGGTTTTGATGTTTTTATGATTGTTCTGGTGATTAGCAGTGTGTTTTCACTGATTTATGAAGTACAGAATGAGGTCGGAATATGGGCTGTTTATTTCGAGCATTTTGTGGTTTTTATTTTTATCAGTGAATACCTGTTACGTGCCTGGCTATACTCTGATATACACAATTTAATTATTAAACACTATGAGAATAGTGAATATTTAGGGATTCCTTTCCGCTTACACAAAGTTTTTACCCTGATTATTAGCAGCAAACTTAGCTATATCTTTTCACCCAGTGCCATCATTGATATTTTAGCTATTTTGCCTGGCTATCGGCCACTACGTATTTTGCGTATCTTTCTGATTTTTCGCCTGTTCAAACTACTGCGTTATTCGCAAAGCACACAAATGTTTATCGGCGTATTAAGCAGCAAACGCTTTGAATTAACAACCCTAGCCTTTTTAATGGGCTTTTTGATTTTCATTGCTAGCACTGCAATCTATATGTTCGAAAACCAAAATATGGGCGGTCAGATAACGGATCTTTATGATGCTTTTTATTGGGCTGTTGTGACCATTTCTACCGTGGGTTATGGCGATATAACACCTGCCACAACGGGGGGACGTTTAGTAACAACTGCACTGATTATTTCTGGTTTAGGCGTACTGGCTTTTTTCACTTCGATCATTGTCGCCGCGTTTAATGAAAAAATGAGTGAATTTCAAGATGAACGCTTACAAGTTCGTATAGAAAAATGCACTAACTCGACCATTCTTTGTGGCTTTGGTCGTGTAGGGCAGGAGATTGCCCAGCAACTGTATGCAACTAAACTGAATTTTGTGGTGATAGACCAGAATGAACAACATATCGCTTTAGCCCAGAAAAAAGGATATATTGCCTTACATGATGATGCCACTAAAAATACCGTACTAGAACAGGCAGGCATTAATCATGGTGCTAACACCATTTTATGCACCACAGGTGATGATGTAACGAATGTCTATATCACCCTGACTAGTCGCTACTTAAACCCAGACATTAACATTATTTCTCGTGCCAATCGTGAAGACAATGTAAAAAAACTGTATCAGGCGGGTGCTAATTATATCGTTCAGCCTTTTACTGCGGCAGGACTTCTTGCTGTTGAGTATATCGGCCAACCCGTTGCATTCGAGGCAATACATGGTATTCTTCATGATAATAAAGATGTACAAATAGAAGCACTAACCATCTCGAAAAATTGTTTTCTGGATGGCATCTCACTAAAAGAAGCCAACTTTGATCAATATAAGGCACGCTTAATGGGCATAGTCAGCGCCAATCCGATTCATGCTAAGCGTAGAAATCGTTATAAATTGCGTAACCAGCATTTTTACTTTAACCCTGACCCTAAGTTTGTACTACACGAAGGCGATATTCTGGTACTTTTTGGACGTCAGCTGAGTGTAGATCATTTACAGGATTTAATAGAAACCAGTCGACTACGGAGAAAAACGCGATGGACAACGAACTGATTGCTATTTTTGGCTATAACAGTATGTCTTTTGAGCTGATTGCCCAGCTGATTGAAAAACAAAACCCGCTAGTCATCTTAGATGATGACCCGATAAAAATAGAGCAGGCCGAGCAAAAAAACTTACCCACCCAATTACTGGATTACCGCCAGGATAATGACCTTATTAGTCTAGGCATAGGCTCTGAAGTCAAGACACTTTTCTGTTTTTTAGAGCATGATTCAGAAAATGTATTTCTAACCCTTTCAGCGCGGGCACTGGATAAGCAGTTAAACATCATCTCTATTGTTAATGACCCTGATGCTGCTGAAAAACTATTAGCAGCGGGTGCCAACAAGATCATTGACCCTTATGAAATCTGCAGTAACAAAGTCTACCAACTACTCACCAAACCCAGTATTACCTGGATATTGGATCAAGCTGTTTTTGGCCGAGCTGATTTGCACATGGCTGAAATCACCATTCCAGTTCATTCTGTTTTAGACCAGACCCTAACCAGTCAATTGAGTTTAAATAAAAGATATAACTTATTTTTAGTCGGAGTGGTCGATAAAGAACTGGGGGACAAGCTATACTTCTCTCTGGGCGAACAAGATCACACGCTTGATGTCGGTGATATATTAGTGATCTTGGGCGCAAATCGAGATATTAGAAAATTTAAAAAAGAAATTGGAGTATTTGAATGATTAATTTTACCGCCAGAATCTGGTTTTTTCTTGGCTGCCTCAGTTGTTTTTCCATGCTAGCGGTGGGTGCCTATTTTCAGCTCGTCGAAGAGATGGAGCCCTGCCCTTTATGTATCTCGCAACGTATTGCTATTTTACTAACAGGCATTACTTTCCTGATTGCGGCACTGCATAATCCGGCTAAAAAAGGGACACAGCGTTATGCCATTCTCGGCGCAGTCTTTGCCCTGGCAGGGTCTGCTATTTCTGCACGCCATGTCTGGTTACAAAACCTACCCCCCGAAGAAGTGCCTGAATGCAGTCCGGGGCTGAGCTATATCTTTGAAAACTTTCCATTAACCGAAACATTAAAACTCATGCTTAATGGCACAGGTGAGTGTGCCGATATCCTATGGACATTCTTAGGGCTTAGCATCCCTGGCTGGACATTTGTTGCTTTTATAGGACTGGCAGGTTTAAGTTTATTTCAACTCATTAACAAAGCGCAATAAAATATATTCAAAAATTGGGCTCCCCGTTTAACACAGGACGAGAGATATTTTAGGCAACTTGGAAGCGGGGTCTTCAGCCCCGCAGTTTCCATGCGGGGCTGAAGACCCCGCTTCCATTAATCATGAGGTACGATAACCTGTACAGACTCCTTAGTTATATTGCCAGAAGCATCCTCAGCTTGATAGCTAATCGTATAAACTCGGTCACTACCATTACCAGCACGTTCTGCACGCAGTGAAAAATTATAATCATGGTTAATGATAATATCCTCTGTCGTGTCACCATCACCGCTTCCATTATTGTCTTCATTTGAAGTAACAGAAAGTAATTTAACTTTTGGCGCTGAGTCTTGATCATCGGTGACTGTCACATTAGCTTCAATGTCTTTCATTTTATGATTCGGTGGCCATAGCACGCTTTGACTGAGCGTAATGTTAATTTCTGGTGGCGTATTATCAAAAACAAAACCTTCAAATTCATTGGCATGAAATGGAAGGGTCGTAGCAACCTTACTACGCACTAAGCTGACACCCGCACCAAAGACCAAAAAGCCTTTCACTGTATAAGGCCCATCTTTTCCATTTTCTCCAATTTTATAGCCATCAAACATCAAATCAACGCTATTTTTACCCGCATTTAAAAAGGCACGTCGATTATAAAAATCCAGCTCAATGCCGTTACTATCAAACAGACTGGCAGACCATTCATAGCTGCCAGAATGAGCGAGTTTTAAATCCACAGTAACACTTAACTGATCAAATAAACCATTACCGTTGTTATCAATTCCTTGGCTGGATGATCCTTTAACGTCTATATCTTTAGGTCTTTCGTTGGTCGTATCAAAATCGCTATAGTTATAGGTACTGGTTTCTCCATTGAGTTGTGGTAAGCGATCCAGCGTTTTATGGGTTATTGGATCACTAACAGAGATTTCAATACGATAGGGGCCATCCATTTGTGCACTATTAATGACCGAACCATTAAAATCAAACACGAGGGGAATGGAGTCAGTTGATGATACATTAATTAACGTTGTGTTACTCGTGCCTTTGCTTGATGTAACGTCGGTTAGTCGGGCATGTACCTCTAAAGCACCTCGATAATTAAAGCTTGCATCCAAGGTGACTTGCAGGCTATTAAACAAACCATTGTCTGTTGTATCAATGCCTTGATCAGATTGTATTGTAATGCTCTCAATTACCGTAGTAAATTGCTCGGCAAGGTAGGTTTGTGTTAAATAACGTGTTTCATCGATAAAATCCCCCCTCTCATTATCAACACCTATCCGAATATCATATGGACCATCCTGATTAGCGCGTTTAAGGGGTTGCCCAGGAATTAATAATTCGACGGTATTAGACCCAGGATCAAGACTAGTTTTTGTGTTTGCTGAAACTGCACCATTTGCACCTGCAACGCCTACAAAATATTCACCAGCAACCTGCCCTCTATTGAGTAAATTAACATTCAACTGAATGTCATCCAGCAGACCGTCATTATCTTTATCAATCGCCTGATCTGTCGCGCTAATGATTTTTATTGGTAACTCTCCAAAATCCTGGTGATTATAGGCTGGGGTTGGTAAAGTAACGTCTGATGAGCCTCCCCAGGCAGAAAGTTTCAGTTCATAAGGGCCATCTTGTCCAGATTCAAAAATATCTTCACCGTTAAATATTAAAATAAGAGTATGGAACCCCGCTTCAACATCAATATACTGATGAGTTTGTAAACTAGCAAAATATCTAGGCCTAGCTGAAATAGTGGTGCCGTCTTTGTTTAGTTCACCAGTAATCTTATATTGACCAGCGGTTATAACATTAACTTCAACTTCTGCTGCTACACTATTAAACAAGCCGTTATTATTCAGGTCAAGGGGTTTGAAAATCACATTGCTGGTAAATTCAAGGTCTGGAGTTTCTTCAGCTACTATACTCTGTTCCAAAACTTGAGTTTCAGCACTGACTATTGTAGGGATAATGCAGGGCAATAGCATTAAAATAACAAGAAAAATCAAATAGTTATAAAATTTCATTATTTTAGGGTATTTAATTTACGGAGTGAAGCTATTTTTATAGCTATTAACTCTAGTCTCCATACTCTGCATGGTAATAAATGCGAAAACAGAAAAAACATGGGACAGAGCATAATAGTAACTACACGGGAATGATGAACCGTGTCATATTATTTCCATTATTAATAATAAGGAATTATAAAAAGCAATATATTAAGCAATATTAAACTTTTTTTTCAGCAAAGTATTTTTTTTTGATAAGCAATGATAAAATCATCCTATTAGTTTCTTAACTTTTTATAACAAGATGTCCACTGACCCTAAAGCTACTTCATCAAATTCACCTGCTTTTGAGTTTAAAAGTAGCGTAATAACCGTGCCCGTGCTCAATCTATTTAGCGCAGATATCAATGTAATTTCGCTACAATTACGCGAGAAGATTAAGCAAGCCCCGGAGTTTTTCAAAAACTCCCCTCTCTTAATTGACCTACAGGGCGTGCATGAACAGGAACTCAATCTTCCCTTATTAGTTGATGCCATTCGCAATGCGGGAATATTACCTATCGGCATTCGTGGCGGCACACAGGATCAGAAGCAGGTTGCTAAAGATTTATTATTGCCTATTATGTCTGCACAAAGCAGAACCACTAGCGCTAACCTGCAAACAAATACGAAAGAGACAAAGCTTGCGGCACCGCCCCCCACGCCTACAGAAAAAAACGAACCTGCGGTTATTGAAAATACGATTATTGATCAACCCATACGCTCAGGTCAACGTATCTATGTCAAAGGCGACTTAACCATTACGGCTCAGGTGAGCCCCGGCGCCGAGATTATGGCAGAAGGGAATATACATGTATATGGCACACTTAGAGGTCGGGCTTTAGCAGGTGTTCAAGGGGATGAAAGTGCCTGTATTTTTTGTTCCGATTTACAGGCAGAATTAGTGTCTATTGCAGGAAACTACCGTATCAGTGAAGACATAGAAGAATCAGTGCGTAATACCCCCGTACAAATTTATTTAAACAAACAAGCATTACTTATCAAAAACATTTAGGAGATAAACCATTGGCTAGAATTATTGTCGTAACATCGGGAAAAGGCGGGGTTGGTAAAACCACAACCAGTGCTGCAATTGCCATGGGACTCGCTAAAAAAGGCTTTAAAACAGCGGTCATTGATTTTGATGTAGGCTTACGTAATCTTGACCTTATTCTTGGCTGTGAACGACGTGTTGTTTATGATTTTGTCAATGTCATCAATGGTGAAGCAACCCTGAACCAGGCACTTATTAAAGATAAGCGTTGTAATCAACTTTATATACTTCCTGCCTCTCAGACACGTGATAAAGATGCGTTAACCAAGGAAGGGGTAGGAAAAATTCTGGAAGAGCTATCAAAAACCTTTAAATATATCGTCTGTGACTCTCCCGCCGGTATTGAGCGCGGCGCTAATCTAGCGATGTACTTTGCCGATGATGCTTTTGTTGTAACCAACCCGGAGGTGGCCTCTGTTCGAGATTCAGACCGTATGTTAGGTATCTTATCTAGCAAATCAAAACGTGCTGAAAATAATGATGACCCCATCAAAGAATACCTTTTACTCTCTCGCTACAACCCTAAGCGTGTTAAATTAGGCGAAATGCTGAGTGTGGAAGATGTACAGGATATTTTGTCCTTGCACCTGCTAGGGGTTATTCCAGAGTCTAAAGCGGTACTTAGTGCTTCCAACTCAGGCACACCTATTATCCTTAACGAGGAAAGTAATGCGGGCCAGGCCTATCTTGATATTGTTGAGCGTTACCTAGGGGAAGACAAGCCTCACCGTTTCATAGATGAAGATAAAAAAGGACTTTTTGGACGACTGTTTAGGAGCTAGCAATGAGCTTACTCAATTATTTTAAAACAACCAAGCCTAACTCGGCTAAATTAGCAAAAGAACGCTTACAAATTCTTGTTGCTCATGAAAGAAGCTCGCGCAATCAACCATCATACTTACCTGCGCTACAGCAAGAATTACTGCAAGTGATACAGAAATATATCCAGATTGACCAGGATGCTATCTCAGTTCACTTTGATAGCGACGATGAGCAGGAAACACTAGAGCTTAATATTGTTCTGCCTGAGCCACCCCAATCTTAATTTTTTAATTTTAATGAGGTAATACTATGAATGATTCAATCGGAGAGACCGCAGGCTTAATCTGGAAATTTCTGGATGAAAATGGCCCTGCAAGTGCAACAAAAATTGCGACTGTCACCAAGCTGAACAAGAACCTGATTCAACGCGCCATTGGCTGGTTAGCTTGTGAAGGAAAACTAGACTTTGAAATGAACGGACGTAATGAGACTATTTCTTTACGTTAGATTCAGATTGACGTTTAGTAAGCGGAAAACTAGCTGCCATTTTCCGCTTACACCCTAAGATGGGCAAAGTTTTTATCATGCCCATCAATTTTCAGCTAAAAGAAGGGTAAACTATTGCTTTCATATTCTGCAAATCAATGGGCTTTCTATACCGAAAAACTTTCACCACAACCACAGGTGCCTTTTACATTAGGGTTATTAAACTTAAACGCTTCATTAATTCCTTCCTTGGCATAATCCAGCACCAAACCGTCCAGTGTTGCAACATTCTCTTCTGCAACGACAACTTTTACCCCAAATGTTTCAAATACAGACTCACCTTCTTTTAACTCATCCGCATAATCAATCGTATAAGCAAAACCAGAACAACCTGATGTCTTAACACCCAGCCTTAAGCCGATACCCTGCCCACGTTTATCAATTTGTTTTTGAATCTGCTTCGCAGCACTTTCGGTTAGTACAACTGCCATCTTTTTACCTTTTTAGGAGTCTTAATATTCATATTGTTACATACACTGAAAAAAATATCACTGTATGGCGATTAAAACTCATAAAAAGCACTCAGCCCCACTACATGAGCGTTATAATCCGGGCTAAAATTACCTAAGCCCAGTACCTCATCAATACTATCCGGGGAGATATTATCCAAAGCAAAATCATCAGTTATAAAGAACTCGTACCGGTAACTCAATTGCAAACGCATATTTTCCAGTATGCGATAATTCGCGCGCAGATTTAAGCTATGTAATGTCGTTTTTAAATCAGCAAGCGGATCACCATTCAGGTTACTTCCCTGCCGAGTATTAGTCTCAGTGAGCGCATCAGAATAAGTATAATCAAGCTGTAAATCAAAAGCACCCTTAATCACACTCCAGTCTACCCCCACTCCGACAGTATTAATTTTATCCAGCGTATCGACTTGCCAGAATTGCTCTGGGTCACGGGAAAATAATAACCCTACATTAGAAAACCGGGTATAACCCTCTTGCTGATTTTGAAAATATTCGTAAGAATAAAAACTGTATAAACTAAGTCCTTCATTAATTGCGTAATTAAGATCCACAGTACCACTAAAATTTTCCGCATTAATCAAACCTAGCTCACTTTGCTCATAATCATCTTGACTGTAGTGACCATTAAACCCGACACTTAAAGGTTCCAAAGGTAGCCAGTTTAAAGCAAAGCTCACTTTATTGCGTTTTACATCAGCAAGATTAAATTTCCTGATTAAAGGATCATTCTCAAAGCGCACCGCTTCAGGTACGGTCGCTAAATACTGTGCTGAATGACTCTGCAAGTATAAAGCATCCCCCTGATATTCTGAGCCAGTGCGGGCAATATATTCGTATTTAACCCAGCCATTCAGCATATTCATAAAACTTGATGCTAGTTTAATATGTGCATTATGCTCATCAGTCAGCTCAACTTCAGCATAATCTCTATCATTACGCTCATAGGCATAGCCTATGCTTAGTTTATTTCTTGCTAAAAAACGATAACCGCTATCAATTTTAAAGCGATGCTGCTTACGCCCATAAGGTAACTGAGTACGTATAGTTTGACTGTTTAACTGGGTAATCTGGTTTTCCGAGTCATTTCTAAGCACAGCATAATCATTTATTGGCGTGTCATTATCGCGTTGATCATAAGTGTAGCTACTACGAATATCCACACTTTTAAGCGGTTTCGTGGTAAACACCAGATTAGCATGTAACGTTTCGACTTTAGCACCTGCACTTTCTCTGGGAACCGGGCTATCAACTGACAATAAGGGATTAACCGTATAAGCTATATAGGGGTTATCCTGTAGCATAAGGCCGTAAGAAAAACTGCCATTGATCCTGGTTTTAGGCGCTAAGCGGTAGGCTGCAGATAAACTAAATTTATGTGCCTGATTATCGGGGTCTGTTGCTAAGCCTCCCACATTATCCAGATACCCTGATGGTGAAGGAAGACGTAATTCATAGGGATTTTGCCAACTAAATGAATCAATATGATTATCAAATAAAGACAAATGATAGCCTAACTGAACTTGTCCCTTTTCACCATTAAATGCGACTTGTACATCAACATCATTGCTTTCCTGATCAATCGGTTTAGGCGCAACAATGGATAAAGGGTTAAAACCCGAAACGCCCATCACTCCACCTGTAGCTTGCAAACCCTCTTTATCCTCATGCTGCAGAACAAGTTTAACATTCCATTGTCTGCTTAAGTCGAGAATAAAACCACCATTATATTTGCGTCGCTCTGTCCCTATATCAATATTTTTTAGACTATCATTAAGTAGAGTCATTCCAGTCGTCGTAGCACCTCGCACCCAGGTATCCGGCAAATGCAAATAATCAGTACCAACCCCATCAAAGGGTGTTCTCGCACCGACCAGCTGGTTATGAGGTAACTGATCATATTCAAAAAACAGCTTATAACTCCCCTGCTGCCCATACTCCGCACCTATAAAACGAGAGTCTAGCCCCAAATCAGTCCCAGTAATACGCCAGTAAGCTGCACTGTCGCTGTCATAGGCATCTCGCTGCTGAATATTAAAATTTCCTATGACAAAGCCATGCTGTTTATTTAAGCCGGTATATTCACCAAATTTCTGCGAATCACTACTGGAATAAAGCCCTCCTAATTCAATATAGCTACTAAAGTTTTTCTCTTCTGCTGGTTCTTCTGCTTCGTCGTCCAGCATAAAGCCATCTTCATCATCCAGCATAAAATCATCTTCTGCAGCATGCGCAGCAGAAATACTCAACAAGCTAATCAGCAGTATCAATGTAACAGAGTTTAGTTGTTCATTGTTACCTATCAAACCGAACTCCAGAAGGGTGATTTGAGCCGTGTATATTGCTATGGCAATTTAAGCAACTCTTAGCCAATAGGCGACTTTGCCCGCCACTGGAAGACACCCCACTACCATCATAGAGTACATTGGTATGGAATGATTCAACCCCAGAGTGACATTGCTGACATAGAAAAGGCGCTCTATTATTCAATAAAGCAGGCTGGGTCGAGCCATGCGCGGTATGACAAATACTGCAATCTTCCGAAGCTGGCGGGTGCTCCCATAAAAAAGGGCCGCGTTTTTCTGCATGACACCGATAACAGGTCTCATTAATGGTATTTTCGACTAATAACTTCTCACCACTGCTGCCATGTGGATTATGGCAGTCAGAACAAATCGTTTTTGCTTCCTTAATTGGGTGACGTGAACGCCGATAAAGCTGAGCTCGCTGCTCGCCATGGCAAGTAAAACAGACATCAGCCTGATTTTGTCGTATTAAGACATTGTCTTCTTTAACATGGATCTTATGACAGGATGCACAGGCTAAATCTGCAAACTGATGCTGACTGCCTTGCCAGTGCATGCGTAGACCCTGTTGGTGACAGTTTAGGCACTGCTGATTTTGTTGCTCAATCGGGGTGTTACTTTGCAGCCCAAATACGATACTCGGCGCTGGTTTTTTTTCCCCCTCAAGTACGCCGGGGATATGCTGCGGGCTAGCGCCATGACAGCTTTCACACTGATGCTGTGCAAAAGGTGTATCTGGATCGGTCTGTTGCGCATGCGGGGTTTGATAAATCAGCGTAATGGGTAGCTCATCATGGCACTTAAGACAGCTTGCCGCTCCCCTTTTCGCATATTCTGGCTCAGTTTTTACCGTATCGGCCAAGGCAAGAAACGACAACAGTAATAAAGAAAGAAATAAAAAGTATTTTTTTTTCATGGCAAGGAAAAGTTCTTAAATATACGTCCTTGTATGAAATTGTCGGCTACGAACTTAAAACAAGACAAGTATCGTAGGTTGGGCTGCCGTCTTTTGGGCAACCCAACAATTCACTGTCTAACAGCAATAAAATCGGCTTTTCCCTGATCCAGAGAAAAAGTATGCAGAAAAGAGACATGGTGATGACGGCCATAAGTGTATTCATCATGAATAGCGATACCAAAACTATACACTAAGCCCGCCACAATATTTTTTGTCTGCGGCAAATCTGGCATTAATTTTCGGCTTAACTCAACTGTCCAAAAACCATTTTTTAGTTCTGCAACTGCGCTGACCTGGGTTAATTCACTGGCGTACCGCTTGTCTAATAGGTAGCCATCTATCACCTTAACGGCCTGTCCCTGATTTAATCTCGCCTGCCAGAATTCGATAAAATACCCATCAGACAGCATTTTTTCCAATGCCGCATCAGACTGATAATTTTCACCACCACCTTTACGTGTCAACTTTGTACGCGATTTGGAGAGGTAAAGGTTTACATCCTTATCTTTAGGTGCACTACGCATAAGAGTCGCATCATCATGACAGGCAGACCAGCACCCTGCTCGCGTCACCCCTTTAACATGACCATCATCAAATAGCAGGGTCACTTTCGACTGTTCTTTTGCCATTTTATTATTCACAACTTTGCCAGTCTCTTGCCAGGAAAGTTGAATATAAAACTTGCTATCGTCATATGCAGTTTTGACATCAACGTCAATATATCCCCGTTTTCCGGCAATAGGATTAGGCTCTAGTTTCTTACCCGAAACAATCAAGTTGCCCATGTCTTTTTCTTCCCCCTGATGACATTCCCTGCATCCCTTTCCTTTACGAAAGTTTTTTGCCCCACCATGATCTGATTTGGTTAAAATCCATTCCCATGAAGATTGGCCTGGATAAAATAAAGTTACTTGTTTAGCATCAACCTTATTCCAGTCTATTGCATAAACTGACAGGCTAAATTGCAATAAAAATACACAGGAAATTATTTTTTTTATTATTTTCATCTTCTTTTCCTCTTTGAGTATCAATACTAAGTCAAAACAAACTGTAACTTCTCATTATTAATAGGGTAAATAACATTACGCATGCTACCCAGTCAAGCGTAAGTAAGTAATGAGAAGTTACAACAAACCATATAACTTACTTAGTATCTCTACAACATAAAGTCTACTTCACCACTCTCCTGTTCTTGATCTTTATGTACTGGTTTATGAGCAATACCTTTATGGCAGTCTATACAGGTTTCATTATTTTTTTCGGCATCACGATGCTGGACTTGCGCACGTCGTTTTTGCAAAGACAGCTGCATTGCACTTTCCGTATGACAAGACCGGCATTCGCGTGAATCAGTCTCCTTCATTGTTTGCCAGACACGCTGTGCCATCTGCAAGCGTTTAGCTTCAAATGCTGCCTGCGTATCGACACTGCCAAGCATTTCATGATAGACATCCTTACTGGCTTTCAGCTTGGCTATTATTTTAGGAATAAAAGGCTGAGGCACATGACAGTCAGCACACTCTGCACGCACCCCGGTACGATTCAGATAATGGCTTGATTGTTTATATTCTGGATATACAGTACTTGCCATAGAATGACAGGAAATACAAAACTCCAAAGTATTGGTTTTCTCCAGTACAACATTAAAACCTGTCACTAAACCAGCGCCAGCCAGTAACAAGGCAACGACGAAATAAGCCTTGCGGCGCGTTAGTAACAATACCTTTCAGCCTAACGCTCTTCTAAGTGAGTGACTGAAAAAGTAAGCTCTTCTAGTGAATCTAATAACATTTCTACCTTAAACATAACACCAGCAACATCAACGTAAGGAATCATCAAGGTCTCTGTATCGAAAGAATAACGGGCAACAGAACTAGTAGAAGAAAAGTATGCCGCTAAATTTAGCATATCCTCTTCACTTAAGGGTCCCACAATTGCTCGCATCGTTAAATCATTTCTGTCACCCGACTTATATTTTCTAAGCTGCGCACTCAGATAAGATTCTTTCTGTCCCGCAATATTTGGAAATTGCTCACTAGGACTCATTCCATATACACCGTGGCAGCCAGAACACTGGGTGCTTAAAGCACGCCCAGCTTCTATATCTCCCTCTGCCTGAGCTGGATTCATTAAGGCAATGCCCGTCATAGCTAATAAACCAATTAGATTTTTCATAACCATCCCCTGTTAAAGAGTTGTAAGTATTTGTTTTTAAAGCTCCACTACTGTATAGCAGCCGGACCTCTGACTTGCTCCATAAGGTTATTATCCCATTCTCCGGCAACAACTATGTGTGCAGCAGCACCTAACTGAATTGCTTGAATTAAATTATGATTGAGGTAAACATAGGTACCCGGTTGCTTAAATTCATACAATGCAGCAGCTGCACTTCCACCGGGGATAAACCAGGTTTCACGACCTGTAACAGGGTGATCACTGAATGACCCACCTTCCCAGACTAAATCACCATGACCACCAATTAAATGCGGTCGACTATCTTCATTTCCTTGAGAATGAATAATAAGTACCTTGTCTCCGACATTGGCTGTTAATGCATTTTCCCCTGTCATAGAACCCACAGCACCATTAAAAACTGTATGACTTGGTATTAATTTTCTCATGTGCCCCAAAATATCAGGCATTGAATCTAGTGCAGAGGTGTACGCCTTAAAATTACCATCTGCATCTCTGGGAAAGTAAAAACCCTGCTCACCAATATAAAAGGCTTTGTCATAAGTAACAGAATTACCCTGGTCATCTCTTAACCCATCACGCGGCAATACCATGATAGCCCCACTCAGTCCCATTGCGACATGAAATGGAATCATTAGACCACCGGGTGCACAATGGTAAATAAAAACACCGGCTTTAGTTGCTTTAAACCTTAAAACCACCTCTTGCCCAGGTGCAATTTTAGTTAATGTTCCACCGCCTAATGCCCCTGTTGCCGCATGAAAATCAATATTATGCGTCATCGAATTAGTCAGTGGATTAACCAGTGTCAATTCAACATAATCATTTTGATGGGCAATAATAATAGGCCCGGGAATAGAGCCATTAAACGTCATGACATGCGCTTTTAAATCTCGTTCAATTTGCATTTCCTTTTCTTCCACGACCATCCTGACCTGGATAACCTTAGGGACTGAATCTGTTCGTTGTGTATGTTCGGGTAGTAACGGCGGAGCAACAAGCTCTTGAGTGACCCTTTCCAAGGTATCAATAGGAATATTGGGTAACTCAGCTGATTGTAGAGTTTGAGAGAAAAACCCCGCACCAAAAACGGCACATAGTGTAAAAGTAAACTTATTCATATTTACCTTCCAATAAATGTTAAAAAATGAGTTAATTCCACAAAAAATTAAATTGATGTTGAATTATCTATTAAGCCCCTCATCCTGAAATGCTGGCTAACAGTAATTTAAATAAATACCGCACGATCATTCTTTAGATTCTTTAAATCACCTGATTTCAAGCTTAGTGAAAATATTTTTATTTGTCAATCAGCTTATAATATTACAATAAATTAATATTATTAAATTCTTTATTTTAATGATACATCTCTTCCTATAGGTGACTTGAACTTAATAAGTCCCTTGCTACCATTTGTCTCTTTACTTCCAGAGACACTGGGAGACTCCGAGAACAAAGTATAACGTCTGCTAAGGCTCACACACACACCCTAAATGGGGGGGTGCCGTAATATCCTGATAAAACACAAAAACAGTATATATCTTTTACTATTTTTCATTATTGACAGATATAAAACAGAGAATATTGACTGGCCCAGGTTAATATTACAATGTAATAAGCCCTAACCTACAGGCTTCAATGGCCGCTTCTGCGCGTGAATTAATATGCAGTTTCTGGTAAATATTTTTAATATGTTCGGCAGCTGTATTTGCTGAAATATTCAGTTTATTAGCGACTTCTTTACGGGTGAAGCCTTTACCAATCAGACTGAGTACATCGGCTTCTCTAGGCGTTAAATTATGTTTTAAAGCCTGCAGAGGGTCATTAAAATGTGCTAGCAAACGCCTTGCAATACTGGAGGATAAAGGTGGGTTACCTTTGATAATCCCGCTAATCTGGCTTTCCAGTTCATCCTGTGAAAGATCCTTTAATAGATAACCGTTAGCGCCAGCGCGTAAAGAATCAAATAAGTGCTGATCATCATCATAAATGGTTGCCATCACAATATAAGTTTGCGCATCAGAATTCATAATATCTTTCACCAGTTCAATACCAGAGCCATCAGGTAAGCTTATATCAACAAGTGCCAAATTATAATTTTGCCGGGCAATTAACTCTCTTGCCTGTAACAAGGAAGCAGCTTCTGAAACTTTGGCATGCTCAAAAATCTTAAGCACAATTTTGTGCATAAAATTTCTTGCATAGCTATGGTCGTCAACAATGAGAACAGAATGCATAAGTGTGTTTTTCCATTTCAGGTAATGTAATCGTTAACTGAGTTCCCTTACCAAATACTGAAGAGCTACTCAAAGAGTCCCAGGCTAAATTTGCTTTGATTTCCTTAGCACGGGCATTCAGGCTATACAGCCCTGTATTAGCTTGCCACTGAGATGAATCGGTACTTATTCCATCATCCATAATAATGAGTTGCAGCTTATTATTATACTCATTAATACCGATACTGATAGTTTGTGGCTGTGCATGCTTTAGAATATTGGTAATTGATTCACGCAGGATTCGATCAAGATTAATGCGTTGCCTCGGGCTTAATAGATAAGCATCATCTTTTAATTCATCTGTATCCCAGAGTAAATTCACATTAGCGGCATCAGTGCGCAGTTTTATTTCTTCTCGCCAGCTATATAACGCGTCATTTAAAGTCGTAAAATTATTATCATGCAAGGAATAAATAGTCTCTCTTACCCCTTTTAATGCATTTCTAGCGAGCATCGCATTTTCTTCTGATTCAGCTTTATGAACCAGTGTTAATAATAGCGCACCAACATCATCATGAAGGTCGCGAATAATCCGTTCGCGCTCCAGTCTTGCGCCTTCTTCCCGGTTATTCTTCCAGGTGATGCAATTTCGCGCATAGGCTAAAGCTGATTCAATAAAATCTACGTCATATTTGTTAAATAGTTTTCCTCCTTTTTCTTTACCGGATAAAACAACGTGCTGCTGATCGTTTAAAGCAGGTAATTTAATGGTTAAGCCATGATTACTAAGTTCAATTGCATCGAGCGCCTGCGGACGCAACTGTACTGATAAAGGCAAATAAATATTACCCAATATCTCAGGCCAGCTATTTTCAAAATGTTTTATGGACGGACTTGATATATATGACTGAGTAAGTAACGGAAAAAAATCATTGACACGGGAACTACGCGGGTGGATTTTCTTAGTCCATAACCACTGACGCATTGGAAAGTAACACCAGGCGGTAGCTAGAATTGCGACACTTAAAGACTCTAGTGAACTAATATTAAAAAGGTAGATTAAAGACAAGTCGATTGCGACAACACAGCAACCAGAAAAAAGCCAGATCCAGCAGTTAAACCACCACTCTTCAACATCAAAAAGACGATATTTAATAACACCAAACACGAGACCAATATATAGCGATAATATGATAAATTGCGCTACC
>WTCN01000100.1 GCA_013138555.1 Methyloprofundus sp.
AATGAATTAATCGACACATAGCGCGCTAAAAACTGCTCCATCACAGCTCCTAATAAAAATACTCCACTGCCTTCAAATGCAGCCTCTTCAAAGTTCAGTGTTATTTCCAGCCCCCGGCCAAATACGATAGGCCCATGAGAGTTGATACGTCTAACTATTGATTTCGACTCAACTGATAACAGGCCTTGAATTTGTTTAGCAATGGAAGCACCACTATATTCACTATAAAGCTTTAACAAACTCCTTAATGCAGCAGCCCCCTCTTTCTCATTGCTATCGACTAAGGTCAAATAATTTAATGATAAATGACTAATTAAATGCCAGGCAGTCCCAGGGTTAACGTTCGAAGGTCTTGGTCGAGTCGGCCCTGCAATACTGCGAATACTTAAAACGGGCGCACCTTTTTGCATGGAAAAGTCACTTTTCCCACCTCCTACGGGCATTTGTAAAGGTAAGTCACGGTTACTGCACAATGTTTTGATACTGAGTTGCCTGAGGTTTCGGCTATAAGGCGCATCATTAGCATCGACCAATGAAATAAATACTTCATTGCCAATATAGCTAGAACGCGGGCCTTGCCTTTTTTGCTTGGAAGAGAGCAAGCGCTGCTGACGATTCAAGGCGTAATAAGCCATTTGAGAAGCATACTCTCTACTATCATTAAAATGATAAAAAGGTAAAAATGGCTGCTCCTCATTGTTATTCTCATCATGATGAATACCCGTTACTTCTGTAACCTGGCAGACTTCATAGTCCATCGGCCTAGATCGATCAGGAACCAGATGAAATTCAGATAATTTTTGATCGACATTAATTCGATCAATGCGTTTAGGAAACAAATTGATTGCCGGTGCACAAAACAAAGCAAACTGAGCAATATCTATTGCATTAATAAGCTTTGCATTACTACGGTTCAGCATAATAATAATATCTAGCTCATCGGAATCACAGTGCTTAATAGCCTGTTGCAAGCCCGTCAACTCTGCAAACATAAAACGCTCAGGAAAAGCAAAGTACTCCTGTAATAAGCGATAACCTTGAAAAGAGCGCGGCGAATAAGTTAACAAGGCTTGCTCATCATCAAAACCATAGCGCCTAACCGGATTGTCTTTAATAATATGCTGCCATGCCACCGGTTTGTCTGTTGCCTGTACACAAACAGCAAATGCATTGCCTATTATCTGCTCATATAAGTGCATCGGCAATTCACCTATTCCCCGAAAATAAATGGGGAGCGTCTCTAGGCTTAGTTCATTAAATTTTAATCCAGCAGTGGTTTTCAGGCGTAAACGAATCCCCGCTTTCAAGTCAGAAAAACTAGGTACGCCCAGATTAGCCACTGCGCCTAGGCTAGGTAAATACTCGGCTGCTATTATTTCCAGTGGCCATAACTTAACGCTATGTGCCGTTCTATACTCACATGCCGTTTGTGCACCCTTACTCATTTGACTACGCAAAGAGGTATTTCGCTTTATCTGAAACCCTTCTGCTAAAGAGCCTTCTGCTAAATCGGCTTGAAACTGCACCACGGTCATGGAGGGAACGGGTTCGTTATAATTTGGATAAATCATATCCAGCAGATGCTGGGTAAAGCGCGGAAACTCAGCATCTACTTTGAGTTGCACTCGAGCGGCTAAAAAAGCAAAGCCTTCAAGCAAGCGCTCAACATACGGGTCAGCACACTCGAACCCATCCATCCCTAGACGCGCTGCAATTTTAGGAAATTCATTAGCAAATTCCCCGCCCATTTCTCGCAAATGGTGTAACTCAGTGTTGTAATAACTTAGTAATCGTGGATCCATGCTTAGCCCCCCATATCGCGCAGATTTACATCACCCGTTATTTTATTAATTTCTGTGCGTAAATAGAGGTGTAAGGGCAATGGTTGCGCCCATAAATTGGCTTCTATATCAAAACTTATGGCCTGATGGTCCATGTTATCAGATGAAAAAATTTGCACATTTAAAGTGTTATGTAAGAGACGTGGTTCAAAAGTGTCGATTGCTTGCTTTAGCTCCTTTTCAATCTCAGATAAATTAACACCCGCAACTGCCCGACCTGCTAAATCTTTAATACCATAATTTAACACTGATTTAGCGACTTCGGGATAATCAGTCAAATCAGCCACTGTCTCAAATGAGTCTGTATTTAATAGCCAGGATATATCCCGCAGAACTGATTTCCTGAGTTTGTGCATAGACATCACTCGCTTTTCTCTAGCCTCTTGTTGCAGATGAGGCTCATCATCAGTCAATCTATCCAATAACGATGGCTGTAGACGTTCTTTCTGGGTTAATTCTGCCATAAATTCTCGCTTATTTTGTACCTGGGGTAAATTTTATTTCCCGGATATCAAATAACGGATAGTCATCTTTATCCGTTGTCAACATCCTTTGCCCAAGCCCTGTATAAGAGTTCTCCGAGATTTCTTGCCATTCAGTTTTACGGGCTAACTGAATCAATGCATCAGGGGAGTCCTCAGAATATGGATAACGACTGGGAATAAACCCCACTGTCTCCCCTTTATTAGCCCAGACAAAATGAGCAGGCATCCAAACCAAATCACGTAAATCAGCAGGCTCTTCAATATGTATTTCACTAATATAGCTAAAGGGAATCCAATAGTAACGACCATTAACAATGGCTTCTAGTACAGGACCCAAGCGAGTATCTGCATCCGCTATCCACTCAAATGAGCTACCATTGATTATTCCATTCGTTATGGGTGCCGAATCAAACGCTTGGTCGCGCAAACGAGTCGATTCTGCAAATAGGTTTTCAGCATTTAGCTTGACTGACTCCTGCAATAAAGCAATCCAGGGTTCAGGTTCACCAAAGACTAAAGGTGATTTATCGCCATTAAAAACGGCTTTACGTAACATTTCACAGTTGATGACTTCTCTATAAGTCTGAACCATTGCAAGGTTTGCTGCTGCAAGTTCTCCTGCCACATTTAATTGAACTAATGCGCGTTCCCACTGCCCTAATACTGCGAGTAACTGAAATAACAAAGTTCTAAGCTTTGCGTCTGCGGGGGATTTTTTAACCTGCCCTTGCAATTGACTCAAAGCATCAACAGGATTAGCCATCTGCAGAAGTTGCTCAATAGAGTGCATCACTATCTCCTAAAAATGAAAAAATAGTGTGTGATAAAATTTTACAATTACCACACACTGATTCTGACTCTTATTCTTCTTTATTTCCTTCAATATTAAATTTACTTTCTTTTACACCACCATCTTTACCACCTTTATCATTTTGTTTTTGATAACCTAATTTATATTTGGCAAAATTTAAGGTGAGATTTTCCGTCAATTGATCTTCACCACCACTTCCGCCAGTACTGTATGAGGTCACCATAATTTTTTCCATCTCAATGATAAGGTAGTCTACTGGGGTATCGCCCGCTTTACGTACAATTAACTTGCCTTTGGCAATATGCGTTCCTTTAGCAACATGACTCAACAACGCATTTGTTGACGAATCAATATACTTGGTAACAGAGATATCCTGGAAATTTGCTTTACCACTACCGCCACCACCACCAGAATGAAAAGTTCCGCTTTGTGATGCTCCCCAGCTCCAGGCTAATACATCAATTTTATCTGTATAAGCAGCATCCTTTGATTCACCATCTATTCCGTCTAATTCTAAAAACATATCTACAGCCATGACACTCTCCTCACTTTTATTTCAAAAAGGCTTACATTCAATGAATGTAAAAGCCACTGATACACTCCGTTTCTCTACAAATATAGACAGAAACGGAGCCATATTTAATCAAAATTAACCTGCTTTTTGAGAAGGCAACTTTGACACAAGTCTTAACGAAACGGTTAAACCCTCTAATTGATAATGGGGTCTAAGAAAAAATTTGGAACTATAGTAGCCAGGGTTTCCCTCTACCTCTTCTACAACCACCTCTGCTGCTGCTAATGGTTTCATTGCTTTGGTAGATTCACTCGAATGCGTAGGGTCACCATCGACATAATTTAAAATCCAATCATTAAGCCACCGCTCCATATCATCCTTTTCCTTAAAAGAGCCAATTTTATCACGCACAATACACTTTAAATAATGTGCAAAACGGCACGTGGCAAACATATAAGGTAGGCGTGCAGCAAGATTAGCATTTGCCGTTGCATCCGGGTCATCATATTCCGCAGGCTTATTCAATGATTGAGCGCCTATAAATGCTGCAAAATCTGAGTTCTTTTTATGTAATAGGGGCATAAACCCCGCTTTAGCCAGCTCAGCTTCACGACGGTCAGTAATCGCAATTTCGGTGGGACACTTCATATCTACCCCGCCATCATCGGTTGGAAAGGTATGTACAGGCAAGCCTTCTACTGCCCCACCTGATTCTATACCTCTAATACGCGAACACCAACCATACAGTTTGAAAGACCGATTTATATTGGTTGCCATGGCATAAGCCGCATTTGCCCAGGTATAGTTAGCACTGTTTGCCGCTTCTGTATCTTCTTCAAAATCGAACTCATCCACTGGATCTGTCGCGGCACCATAAGGCAGGCGCGATAGAAAGCGAGGCATCGCCAAACCTAAATATTTTGAATCATCCGACTCTCTTAATGAACGCCAGGATGCGTACTCGGGTGTCAAGAAAATTTTAGTTAGATCTCGTGGATTAGACAGCTCACTCCATGAGTCCATTTGCAGTGTAGTAGGAGATAAGCCAGTTATAAATGGCGCATGCGATGCGGCTGAGATTTTTGATATTTGAGTTAATAACTCAACATCTTGTGGTGAATGATCAAAATGATAGTCTCCCACTAAGCAACCAAAAGGTTCACCACCGAAAGAGCCATACTCTTCTTCATATAATTTTTTAAATAAAGGACTTTGATCCCAGGCAGTCCCTTTAAATTTTTTCAGTGACTTACCGATTTCTTTTTTGGAGACATTCATCACCCTGATTTTAAGCATTTCATCAGTTTCGGTGTTGTTTACCAAATGATGTAAACCTCGCCATGCACCTTCAAGCTTCTGAAAATCTGCGTGATGCATGACCAGATTCACCTGCTCACTTAGTTTTTCATCAATTTTAGCAATAATCGCCTGAATCGAATTTAATGCATCATCTGAAACAATGGTGGTATCTTTTAATACAAACTCTGCAAGGGTCGAGACAGCATTTTCTATATTTTCTTCGGCCCTTTTAGTTTGAGGTTTAAATTCCTTATTCAGTAATGAGGCAAAATCAGTCCCTTCGGCTACCTGCTCCTCTACCTGCGCTTCTGCATTTTCTAACTCTGCCATTATTATTCTCCTGTATCCGTTGCATCAGACGCATCTGCTTCTGGTGCTTCATCCTGTGGCTTTGGAGAAGATGCCAGAGATTGTAATAATGCAGGGTCACTAATTGCTTTAGCAATCAGTTCTTCCGCCCCTGTTTTACCGTCCATATAGGTCATTAAATTAGATAGCTGTGTTCTGGCCTCTAATAGTTGTTTTAGGCCATCCACTTTACTCGCAACGGCAGCAGGGGAAAAGTCGTCCATACTATCAAAGGTTATATCGACACTTAAATTGCCTTCCCCTGTAATCGTATTAGGTACATTAAATGCTGTTCTGGGTTTCATTGACTTCAGGCGCTCATCGAAATTATCCACATCAATTTCGAGCATTTTTCGTTCGCCTATCGGCTCCAGAGCTTCAGCTGGCTTCCCTGATAAGTCAGCCATTACCCCCATGACAAAAGGTAACTGAACTTTCTTCTCTGCTCCATATAGCTCAACATCGTATTCGATTTGAACCCTGGGAGCACGGTTTCGTGCAATAAACTTCTGACTACTTTCAGCCATGCTATTTTCCTCTTTAGGTTAGTTATTTTATTGATCAAAAACTATTATTCATCTGATGAACCCCGCAAAAATTCGACTTGTTCAACACCGTTTGGTGCCATATCCTGCAAAACCTCCATAAAATCTTTTCCTACCAAGCGACTCACCCTTTCTAACAATAAGGGTATTGGGCTAGAGGGTTCATTCTTTTTATAATGTTCTGAGATTAAAGTCAAGGCTTTAATAACATCCTGATCACTATTTATGCCTGGCAGAGCTGACGTTTTAGTCGCTTTAACAGCGGTTGATTGTTCCATATTTGAGTCTCCCAAAGCACTATCATCATTACTCTCTTGAGCCGATTCATTTAAACCTCTTATTTCAATCTGTTCAGCCAGGACTTTATTAATGTCTGTTAAATATTTTCTTAATTCAGAAAAGCTGGGTGCATTACTCACACCCACTTGTTCAGTAATAAAAGACTCCATTTGATTTAGGTCTTTTAAGCCTTCTTCTGCCGCATTCGCAGTCGCCTGAAGAGCCTCTGCCGGACACTCCTGAAATGCGCCATCAATGATGGCTAATTGTGGTAACTCTGCATCCGCTTCTGATGCAGACAGACTGACACTGCCATTAGCAATCTGAATATCTCTTAAACTGAAACGCCCTAATGCCTGAGACTCAACTAGCGGTAATTTTTGCAATGGTTTTAAAAAAGAATCAAAATCACCCAGAGTCATTAAAATATTAATACGCTCTGTCGGATCATTATCATCGTCTGGGTCCAATTGAGGATGAATATTTTCCCAGTGCTTTTCGGTGACACTTTTTAACAAGCTCAAACCATCCGCTAAGCCCAGAATTCCCTGCATTTCAGTCAGTGCTCTCAGGTAATTGACAAATATTCGTAAATCACGCGTTCGCGTCAATAATTTTTCGGCTTGTTTTTTAATTTCACGCCAATTAGGTGGCTCTGCTTCAATAACCGAGTTGCCCATCGCCTGCTCTTCTTTTCCTTGAACTTCGCTTATAAAGGCAATAAACTCAGGATCGTATTCAAGGTCATCACCGCAAACATTATCAGGCTCTATTTCTGTTAAATAAACTTCAAGATCAATTGCCATCGTCACTCACTCCTTTGTCCCAAAACATTATTTAATTTCTACAACAATAACACTCACATTATCTCTTGCACTACTTTGCAACACCCGCTCAAGCAAAATTTCTACACTATCGTTATAGACGTTATCGGCTAGTACTTGCTCAATTTCCTGAAAACTTAGCTCTTTATCCAGACCATCGCTACTTAGCAAAAATAAATCACCTGATTGTACTTCAAATATTTGACAATCCAGCTCCAGCTCATCATAAGCACCAACAGCCCGGGTAATCACATTATTTTGTTTCAGTTCAGTATTTACACCAATATCTAATATATCTGCAATATATTCCTGTTCACTGCAGTGGTCAATAGTTAACTGCAATAATTTCTTATCCCGTAGGCGATATAAACGACTATCTCCAGCCCATAGACAGGCAAAATGCGTACTTCCTCCGATAAGCGCAACGACTGTGCTACCTATAATCTGCTCACCATAAGATCTAGCGGCTAATTCTTTTAACTCATTATTAACCAACTGTAGAGCTGCTTTTACCTGAGTGACTGTAGACTCCAGGGGGAGTGATAAGTGTAAACCATTTAAAGTATCAATGATTTTTCTACTCGCGACATCACCCGCCTGATGCCCCCCCATGCCATCAGCAACAACCCATAAGCCTAAATCAGGCCGATCCAGAATCGCATCCTCATTATATTTCCTGACTTTCCCTGAGTCGGTTTTAGCAAATGATTGCCAAGCCCCATTCAGTGCTCTTTGTTCAGGCGTTGCAGTAATCGTATTTACTTTTGTATATCGCTCTTTGTAAATATGTACCTGTTCATTAACTGATTCTCCTCCACTCGGCATTTTAGTCACGCTTTGCTGGGTGCTTTGCTCAACCTGTTGCTGCTGCAATGCCCAACCTGTTTGCAGAAAATTTCCTGTTATCATCCCAATATAAGCAGTATAGGGTGGCATACCGTCCACCACTAAAACCCCTGGTTTTATATTATCCGAGCCAACTGAACACCATAAGCTATGCCCGGGAGAGTAAGTATCTAATAATAACGAGGTTAAGCTTGGCAATATGCACTCCGTCTTTATACGTGTGCTATCAAACTCTAAATAAAATGCATTATTGCCCTGTGATTGTTCTTTAGCATGAGGCGGGCGACTCTTTGTCCCCACTTTAAGTGCTGTGATACCTTTAACCTGAGAGTCAAACTCTTCCACAGCTAAATCGTTTTCCAGTGCAGAGATAGCAACTGATTCAAGCTCTTCAAACCAATCACACTCGCTGACAAACAACTGAATTAAGGAAACATTTGCAGGCACTTCGCAGGCAATGGTTAGCGGAAAATAGCGCCCGACCCTATCAACACTAGGCATTACAATCCCCAACCATGCTCCCTTGCCTGCTAAGCCAGGCGATAAAGCAAAGCGCCAGATAGGACTCGTTAAATATTGATCTAACCATTGTTCCCCTAAGCTCTCACGACTAACAGCTAGTGAACTTTGTAACCAGCTATCCCAGGAGGCAATAAAATCTTGAGCTAAGCGGCGAGAAACAAAGTCACCTAAAGAGGGAAGTTTGCCATAAAACCCTAACGTTAAATTCTGCTTGGACATTGAAAACCTGCTAATTCAGTATAAGAAAATGGGTTTAACACACTATTCGCACGCAGTTCGTACTTGGCCGTCAAGCCACCTAATTTAAAGCTAATAATATAGGTATTCGCTGTTGATTCAGTAACTTGCATCTTATCAAGCAATCTAAACCAGGCCCAGTCCCCCTCTTTCGAATCACTTAACTGCTTACCCTCCAGAGTTTCAAAGCCGAAACGCACTAAGCCTGGGCTAGTTCCCGGCCATGAAAAACGCATAGACCGAGTAGGACCATGGCGGTAACTGGTTTGCTGTCCCTCAAGGTTTAACCAGAATTTGGAGGCTTTTGCATCCAGGTAAAGTGGCTTAAGTTCAAACTGAACCGAAGGTAACTGCCCTCCTCCCTGAAAAAATACCTCTCTTATTTTTGCAGCATTCTGAAACTGCCTTAAAGTCGATGCTGTAATACCGACCGTCTGATTATTTTTCGAAATAACGCGCCACCTTCTACGTGAGGTATCAACAAAGGTAGCGAGGTGTGTTTGAAAAAACTGATCCATCACCCCACCTTGTGAAAAAAACCGGCCGAAATCCTGCAATGTAGTCTCTACTCTGCTGCTTTTTGCAAAAGGGTATCTTCCTTGAATACTTGATTTACATAATAGACTGACATCAGTCCGTAGCATTTGGCTAAGTTCCGTTCTAACTCCCCCCATAATCAAGCCCTGATTCCCCGCAGCCAATTCTTTAACAAGTCCTTTCATAGGTTCGGGTAAGCGCGCCGACTGTTGCTGTATTTTTGTAACAACATCCCCCCCCCCAGAACCACTTGCTATACCTACTGCGATAGCACCACTACCGGAGGTACTTCCCAGGTCTGCCATGGTTGCATATAACTCACTTAAATCTGCTATAACCTGATCTATAGGAGCACGTCCCCCCGCCCCCTTCTTAACTTGTTCATTTATTCTAGCAAAGTGTTGCTCAACTGGTTTTCCTGTTCTATCCACAGCCAAAGACTCACCTGTTAAACTTTTAGAGGCACTTAATAATTTCCCCATTCTGGAGTTCGACCCAACGCCCTCTTTTAGTTTATTCAATGCATTCGCTTCATTAAGTGCTGCCACTCGTGTCAAGGAAGTTTCTCTATCGACTGCTTCGAAAAGCTTGCGTAAAGGTGAATCGTAACCCGAAACAACTTCAAGTATTTCAACTGACTGATGAATATTAGCGGGCCTCCTAATACTTATATTCGCTAACAGGGCATCCCAGCGCTTAATATAATCGGCATAATAATAATTAAATAATTTACCTTCTAATTTTTCTAAATCCCCGATACTAGCAAAACCACCTTCACCTAATACCCAGCGTTGCTCCACTGCCTGTTTTGCTATATCTTTACTTTCACCCAAAAAAACCTGATGAAAACCTTTGTAGGTAAATAAGCCAGGGATAACCATGCTCCCTAATGATTCATTCTCAGTCGCAAATACCTGCTCTCCAGATGCTCCCAGTTCATTAATTAAAATAAAATCATTGGCAGGATTTTGTAAAGCATCTGCTTTAATTCGCATATAAACCTGTCGTGCAACCGGAATTGCCGTCAGAATTTCACGCACTTCTTTTATTAAAGCCTCATCCATTTGCTGATCAGGCAAACTAAGCTTAAGTAATTCATCTAAATGCCGAATGATTTGTTGCTGGATATTCACAGGAAATCTATTCGCCAGATCTACTTTCACCCAAGGGTTAATAATATTAATATTGGCTTTATCAGCATCACCCAGCATAAGATAAACACGTAATAATTGGTAAAGAACCTCAGGGTTATTCGACTCTTCGCTCAGCATCCGACGCTCTAGATTATTTTTTATCCTTGGTAAAAAATGATATTTCAGTTGTTTTTCATAATTAGAGACCGCTAAAGCTCTCAGTTCATGCCCTTGATACAAACCTAAGCGTTGCAACCAGGAAACATCACTTTCAGGATAAACATCACGCACAGCACGTAAAGCATCCATTTCCTTTAAAAATTCAAGAAGGTCACTTGAAGCACTAGGTCCATCGGGTGTCAACGCGGTATAGGCCGCTGTTTTTTCAGTATATTCACGTAATAAGCTTTGATTTTGCAAGTAGCTATTTACCCAAAGCCCACTACAGACAGTAATCAAAAGCAATGCCAGGGTATAAAAAGCTCGCTGTAGCAAAGTACGCCTTTTTTCAACTTTTTGATTTAAGCCAACTAATCCTGACTCGGCAAAAATAACCTCTTGAAGCAAGCGGGTAATAAAATAACTTTTTCCTTTACCACTAAATATCGGTGAGACAGAATGATTCAGCTTAAACGTCTTTGCTAACACCCCCATTAACCGGTCAATAGGCGTTCCTTCCTGAGTACCACTGGTTAAATAAACCCCGCGCAATAAGGGTGCACTCTGGTAACGGTTAACAGCAAAACATTCCTCCAAAAAACTTACAACCGGATCTTTAAGCATAGATATGCGCTGAGGAAACCCAAAAATTAAATTGCGTCTATTTAAGTCCCGCTCATCCTGCATGCGTGCGTTAACACGCTGATTTAAACGTACTAATAAATCATCATAATCTTGACTGATTTGTACCAGCTTATCCTGTGTTTCACCCTCTTGCTCACTAAAAGTAACCCCCCAGACCTGTTTTCTTTCTTCGACACCGAAATCGGCAAAAAAATCAGTAAACCCGGCAATCAAATCCGTTTTCGTAAACAGCATATAAATAGGAATACGCGTCTCTGTACGTTCTGCCAGCTCCTCTATACGCTGCCGGATTGCCTTGGCATGCAGGCTTCTTTCTTCCTCTGTCAAATGTAACAAATCTGATAGACTCATGGTAATCAAAACACCATTAAGCGGTCTTCTAGGTCGATGCTTTTTTAATAAATCAAGAAAACCAAGCCAGGCCGCTTTATCGATTTGCTCATGACTATCTTGTGTGGTGTAGCGACCCGCGGTATCCAGCATAACCGCCTGATCGGTAAACCACCAGTCACAGTTCCTGGTTCCACCGACACCTTGTACGGCATTTTTACCAAAACGATCCGCCAAAGGAAACTCAAGCCCAGAATTAATTAATGCGGTTGTTTTACCAGAGCCAGGGGGACCAATAATGACGTACCATGGCAAATCATATAAATAGTGCTTACCCTGGCTCGTTTTGCTACTGGTTTTTTTTAAGGTTTCCAATGCTGAATCAAAATTAGTTTTTAATTCATCAACTTCCTGATCAGCATAAAGCCCCTCCGAGCTATCTGCACTAGCCCCTGCATCGGACAAGTCATCAACCATTTTTGCATTGGCACGATTAGCGGTAAGCTGAGTCCATAGAGCATAAAAAAGCCAAAGTAAAAAAATGACAAAAACACTGATCACTCGCGCAATCATTGATTCCAGTACCGCTATATCCGCAATTGAAATCAATGGCCCCACAAACCAGACCAATAAACACAGGGCAATAATTCCAATAAGCTGAATAACCCATTTGTTTTTAAAGAAGTTGATTATCTTATTCACATCCAATCCTTAAAAATTAATTTCTACCCGGCGATTCATTGCGCGATGCTCAGCAGAATCATTAGCGACCAACCCTTGTGTATCTGCACGCCCTTCGGCTATCACTTTATCTTGATGATGTTTATTACGCAATAATATATTAGCAACCGCATCAGCTCTAGCCTGTGACAGCACCCAGTTAGAAGGAAAACGCACCGTAAAAATGGGAATATTATCGGTATGCCCAACCACTGTAATCTGGCTGTCAACAATTTCTAAAGCCTGACTTATTTTATCCATTAAGGGCAAATATTGAGTTTTTATTTTATCCCTACCGGAAGAAAAAAAGTTTTTTGCCAAAATACGAATGACTGTCTGCCCATTATTATCAACTACCTCAACTTTTTTCTGAGCAATCTCTGGTGCCAAAAACTGACTTATTTCGTCAAAAATTGAAATGCTGGGTATCTCTGGAACGGTTGTTGTCTTAACAAATATTTTTTTTGCTACGACAGGCTTGACACTTAATGCGTCCCTAATTTGATATTGCTGAGCAATCTCGATACCCGCACTTTGATTTATGACATATAAAAAGCCAATAAAAATAAGCGTTAAGATGGCAGCTGTCATGGCCCCAACAACCCATAAGGGAATATAACGAGATAAGGCATTCCTTTTGTCGGTGATTCCTCGCCAATGAATAGACAAGCCTTGCTCATAGTCTCCCTTATGCCTTTGAATAACAAGATAAAGGTTTTCTCTAACATCATATAACTGGTTTTGTCCCTGATCCTGTACCTTATACCTGCCTTCAAACCCCAGGCTTAAACAATAATAAAAAAGCTCAAGCAAGTTAAAATAGGTACCAGGTTGATTAATAATATTATTTAACACCTGAAAAAACTTTTCCCCGCCCCATGACTCTTTATGAAAAGTAATCAGCATTCCCTGTGTCGCCCAGATGCTATTACAGCCCCACGGTGTATTAAGCACAACTTCATCAAGCAATGAGCATAGCGCATACCGTGCTGTTTGCACTTCATCCACTGGACAACCAGTTTGTCTGGCTTTGAGGTCAAAGGTTTTGATTTCATTGATAATAGCATTCCTCAACCCTGGTATATCTGCATGAGTCGCTAAGTTACGTAATTGCGTCACTAAAGACAATAAGGGCAAAGCAGCCCCGACAAGCACATTATTATCAGCATGTAAGTTAAGTGACTGAGTATCTGGAAAGGAAGTGCTTACATGAGGAGCAGCTGGCTGCGCGGAGGGAGAAGGTGAGGCTTGTTGATTTCGCCTTCCAGGCGAAGGCTTTAAGACCGTTTTATCTTCATCTAAATAATTACCAAAGGGGTCGTCTTGATTCACCATATCACCCGTTTTTAATTGCCCAAAATTCTATTTCCAAACCAGGGAAATTTCCTGCTATATGAATAGCAAAACCTCCTGATTGACTCATTTGCTGCCACAACTCGCCTTGCTTATTTAATTCAAAATAAGAAAAACCAGCATGATAAGGAATTTGCCTTGGCGCTACTGGCAGTGAATTAACGGTTATTCCTGGCAATGCTGACCTGACTAATTGTTGAATTTGCTCTACCGGACCTATTTTTACCTGAGCAGGAAACTGGCTACGCAACTGTTCCGATGCTACCTGGGCATTAACCGCTAAAACAAAAAAAGCATTGTTAAGCAAATTCCGGTCAGGTATTTTAGCTGCACGAGTCCCATATTTAGGCGGCGTTAAAGGGATTGGAATCGCATTTTGCTCAAGCACCATACCCAAACAATCACGAATTTCTTCCATCACATAGGAAAAGGTCAGCTGAAGGTTCTCATGCTTATATTCAGGAAAAATAACGGGGCGCTTCGATTTTTTAGTAAAGGTCGATAATTCACCCGCAACTTGTATGACAATCCGATAAAAATCTAGCGGATGCAAAGTCGGCAAATGCTGTAAATGTTCAAAAAGAGGCTCTAATCGATTAACCACTTGCAGAAGTAAAAAATCAGATATTTCAGCAGTACCCCCTCGACCCGACTCTGAAACTCGACCTGCCAATGCTTCGCCCCGAGTATGCAATAAGCCATAAATCTCTTTAATATAATTTCTTGCGCGTGGAATTGCCAGACAATTAATCAGCGGTGGAAGATACTCTTCATCAAGCACAATATTTTTATCACTACGACACTCAACTATTCGAGCGACCCCAATACAAATATAACCCGCCCTTTCTTGCGGCTCTAGCATCAATCGCGTTTGCAACTTACCAATGACAACGGGAGAAACTTCATTTGAATTCGTATTATGATCTTTAACTTCTGCCTCTACGGCATGGTATCTAGCCAGATTATTAGGCTTTTCATCGCTATCAATTTCAATTGAACCTTCCAGCCGGGCTGGCAGAGACAAATAAACAGTGCAGTCCTGAATTTCCTGTGAAATATCGAGTGGTATGGGTAAATCATCATATTCAGGCAAATCAAAAGGAATCCCATCCTGAAAAATACCAGCACACTCGGATAAGGCAAACTGTCCCATTGCCAGCAAACGCATATCCACCTTCAATTTAGAGATTCCCCAATGATGCGCCTGCATTCCTTTGGCATGACCATTAATCAATGATTCTATATAGCGATCATGCTGCTGAAAATGTTGTGGTCGTAAAAACATGCCCTCCGACCAAATTATTCTATTATTATCTGCCATGGTACTCTCAACTTAACCTTATCGCTTTAAAATAAAAAAGTGCTCATCTTCTTATACCAGATCAAGCGCTAATTTAATAGCTCTTCTCAGTCCCCTCTAAAAATATAGCAAACTCATTAGAAATAACATTAATCTTTTAATTGCTTCATTTGTTGCTCATAAGCCTCTGAAAAAGCATCACCAAAAAAATCATCTACCGCTGTTTCAGATAAGCTCGCATGCACCTGGGTGTATTTTTCCCAGCATTTAGATTTTTTTTGCAATACCAAACCTTCGTTATACTGTTTCTCAATCGTTTCAGGATCAAACCTCCTTAAAACATCAGTTAATGAAGCCTGGATACCTGCTTGCATAGCTAACTGATGATTCAACAAATCATTAAACCCCTCATCAATTGACTCAACTGACTTCTTAAAACCACCTTGACCATCATTGATCAAGTGTTTTAATCCCTCATCAGTGGTGACAGCAAACTTAAGTGGGTTATTATCTGATTTTTTTATTGTCGTCACACTCACCCTGAACATACTCTTAAATTCAGCCCGGCTTCTCAGCACACTAATGGTACTGTCAACAAATTGCCTAAACATCGTACCAATCCGTGTCATCTTTTCAACTGGATCACTCAAGTCTATGCCTTTATTTTCAATTTGTGCACCACGCAAAAAAGCCTGCAAAAGCTGATCTCCCTGAATAACCGGAGGCTGATTCTGCGTGTCTGTTGTTATCACTGACTCACTGGCTGACACGCGTGGTAAAGCTGAATCATCTGGCTTACTCACAACGGGTTCTTCAATAGGCACCTGCTGTGCTACCGGAGCCTTTACCGCACCTTCTTGCAACTGAAAAAAATCTTCAAAATTAAAATCATCCGGCATCTCCTCCTGACTCATGTCAGGCACTTCCTCAGTGGATATAGCAGCAGGTTCTGAGGGAGTAAAGCTATCATGTAACGATGATATATTTTCGGATATTAAACCTTTATCAGGCGGATTCTCTGGTTCAGCAACAGCATCCAGTAAATGACCTTCAGATGCACTGAATAAACCTGAGTCCGTATTTATTGCAGCGGCAGACAGCAGCTCTTGAGGTTCACTCTGCCCATATTCATCAGGCAAAAAAGAGGCAGGGGAATTATTTTCCGGAATATCCAGTAGCCCGTTGCTCTCATGTTGAAAAGGAAAATCATCAACAAATGGAGTTACCGGAACAGCAGGGGGTAGCGCAGAAGACTCATCGCGAATACTACAGGCAATTGTATAGTCTCCGATTCTAAGCTGCATACCATCAACTAACTGCACACTCGCGTTATTAATAGGTATCGTGGCATCATCAACAAATGTCCCGGCCAAACTACTGTCAATTAATAGGTACTGTCCATTTTCAAATTTCACAGAGGCATGACATCGTGAAATCATTTTTTTTTCATCGGGCAATACTAAAGCGTTAGTGACAGCCCGACCAATTGTTCCACCCTGCTCATTAATGATAGTCTCTGCTCCCTCAGTATAGGGCTGGCTATTGAATAATAAAATTTTTAATATAACAGGCATGGCAAATGTTTAATTACGTACTAACAGAGTAAAGCATAAACCTCTACCGACAAAGAGGCAATAGTTTTGCTCTAAATAAAAAGGACACTCATTGCGCCCCAAAAACATTTAACAAAATTCACATAATAAAAGCAGTTAGACTTCTGCTACAAAATCAAATATATTAATGATTTATGTGAGAGGCCATTCAGTGAAGCAATTTTTTCTTATTATTAAATTCATTATAAACCTAAGTGTTATTTTTATTTTATCTGCCTGCGGCGGGGATAGTGCTGTTGCGCCTAACGAAAATAGTGGTGCTATACTCAATGAAGAGGGTTCTATTACACCAAGCTCATTTGCTATAAACATAGGTATTTCCGCATCAGACAAGTTAAACCCAGATTTAGAAAAAAGAGCCTCCCCCATCGTTATAAGAATCTACCAGCTAACGCACATTGATAGCTTTGATAATAGTGATTTTTTTGCCTTATATGAAAACGACAAAAACATTCTGGAAAAAGACCTACAATTTCGTGAAGAACTGGAAATAAAACCGGGACAATTTATCCATAAAACACTAAAGGTCAACTCTAATAGTCAATATATTGCTGTTTTAGCCGCATTCCGAGATCTGGACAATGCGCAATGGAAAACTTTCCGGAAAATTGACTTATTAAATTTACCGCTTATGAAAATTGAATTAAAAGAGTCTACAGTCTCTATAAGAACCATAGATTCCCCGGCAACCGAACAAACACTTGAAACTGAACAGCTAACACCGAAGATGGAAAATAAAGACCAGTAAAATGTTAAAGTAATTACGCTATGTTCGACTTAATTTTGTAGAGAATAAAAGAGTTGAAGACATGACAACTCAGGCGTACAGTTATTTTGTAGAAGAAAGATAACTTAGCGGAGAGCCATCATGCCAGTAGAACACTTTATCATTTATATATATATTGTTGTGTAGCAGATATTTATCCAGAGTTTTGTAAATCTCCTATACGGAGTCGTGGTTTCCAGCCAAAACTGGCTTCCTAACTTGAGCTCAAGATCTACCGTTGTTAAGCAAAGTGCAAATTTACTTGACCACTACAGCAATACTTTATTGGCTCTAAGCGCCCTAAATCTCTGCCAATCATATGTTTTTCTGATGGTATCAGTTGAAACACATCTTTTATTAACTCAGCTAACTCTTTCAGCTTCTCACCAGGACCTGGAAACTCTAGCAATGATGTGATGAACTCAAGCAATACATCCATTTAAGACTTGCGCTGTAAGCTTCCTACGGTATACGCAGGTAGTTTGCTTTCAATGCGGGCTATTTGCTCTGGGTGAAGGAGAAGATATTGATGCACTATCAAAACAATGTTTTTTATCGGCACACCAAAATACTCGCGATTATAAGCCTTTATATTTTTCCTGAAAATACATAGTCAGACTAAAGCCCAGTATCATTAACTCCAGGCTGCCCGTAAATTCATCAACGGCTCTGCAATCGATTCAAACCTGGCAAGCCGGACCAGATTTGCATTGCGATGACTGATAAAAGGCATGATACCCCGCTCCAGAATCTTCCCTACTGTTTGATCATTCATGCATACTTCAGCACAAGGCTGTAACTTTGTTACATCGTCAACTCTTTGTATATAAGCAGG
>WTCN01000194.1 GCA_013138555.1 Methyloprofundus sp.
CCCCATAACGCAAAGGGCACACAAATTAATATCAAAATTACCCAGGCAAAAGTGCCTTGTGTTTTTTCTCTTATTTCTGTCAGCATCAAATTAGCCTTATTCGATTAATTAACTTAGGTTTATATACTTCACATAATACGGGGCAAAGTATACCCTAATAAGTTTAAAGTTTAACCTGACTTTTCTATATAGGCAGAAAAACCTGTCGAACCTTAAATCCTTGCCATTCCATTCTTTGCACCTGTCCCAAACAACTTAGTAAGCCTCTCTAAATAAGCACTAACACAGACCCAACAACAAGCACTATTATTTTTGATCAAAAATTTTAAACAAAAAAAAACCCCGAACCAAATGGTCGGGGTTTTTTAAAATGGCGGAGCGGACGGGATTCGAACCCGCGACCTCCGGCGTGACAGGCCAGCATTCTAACCAGCTGAACTACCGCTCCATTTTTTAAGTCTAAGTCTTGGTGGGTGATGAGGGGTTCGAACCCCCGACCCTCGCCTTGTAAGGGCGATGCTCTCCCAGCTGAGCTAATCACCCCGACTTAAGAAACACTATTATACAACTATTTTTAGATATTGCAAACTTTTTTTTAAACTAATTTTTAAAAAAGTTTTTTAACCATTAACACTATCTTTTAAGCCTTTCCCCGCCTTGAATGAAGGGATTCTTGCAGCTTTAATTGTTATTTCTTCCCCTGTTTGTGGGTTACGACCTTTACGCTCTGCTCTATCTTTTACAGAAAATGTACCAAAACCCACTAATGCAACTGAGTCATTCTCTTTTAATGCATTAGTTACTGAGGACATAAAAGCATCAAGTGCACGCCCCGCATCCGCTTTTGTAAGTTCTGAAGCTTCTGCCATTGCGTCGATCAGTTCTGATTTATTCATTTATTCTTCTCCTTAGGAAATTTTTACAGCACACAATTATGCCGCTCAGCCATTTAACATTAATACCACTACTTAAAGCGAGTGTATTTATATCAACTCAAACCAAGTCATGTCAAGCAATACAGTACTATACCGTAAAATTAATGTGCTCTCACAGAATTTTCATCAATTTTCTGAGAAGGCCCCTTAACTGCTGCCGCTGCTTTTTTTAATGGTTCCGGCTGGTATTGTAGTGCAATATCCAGCACCTCGTCTACCCAGCGAACGGGCTTGATGATCAGATTTTGTTTTACGTTATCCGGGATTTCCACCAGATCTTTTTGATTTTCCTCAGGAATAACAACGATCTTTACCCCTCCGCGATGTGCTGCCAGTAGCTTTTCTTTTAAACCACCAATAGCAAGCACCTCTCCTCTTAAGGTGATTTCTCCGGTCATTGCAACATCTGCCCTTACCGGAATACCTGTTAAGGCTGAAATCGTTGCGGTACACATACCGATACCTGCACTAGGCCCATCTTTTGGTGTCGCACCTTCTGGTACGTGTATATGCAAGTCCTGCTTCTGAAAAGCATCATCAGTAATCCCTAAAGACTCCGCACGTGCACGCACAACAGTTACCGCCGCTTCAATAGACTCTTTCATCACGTCCCCCAGCTTTCCTGTCGCAACCTGCTTACCCTTGCCAGGCATAACCACCGCTTCAATAGTCAGCAATTCCCCACCTACTTCAGTCCAGGCCAGACCTGTCACCTGCCCAACCTGATCCTGTTCTTCCGCAAGCCCATAACTAAAGCGACGCACCCCCAGATAGTCTGATAATTTATCAGAACTTATATTCACCTGAGCTTTTTTCTCTTTTAACAATAATTGCTTGACCACTTTACGACAAATTTTAGAAATTTCCCGCTCTAAGCTCCGCACACCCGCTTCGCGGGTGTAATAGCGAACGATATCCCTGATAACAGCTTCTTCAACCTCCACTTCCGATGCCGCTAAGCCATTATTTTTTAACTGCTTGGGCAACAAGTAACGTAGCGCAATATTTATTTTTTCATCTTCCGTATAACCCGCTAAGCGAATAACTTCCATCCTATCCAGTAAAGGCCCTGGAATATTCATGGTGTTAGCCGTAGCAACAAACATCACATCCGATAAATCGAAATCAACCTCTAGATAATGATCCGCAAAGGCTTTATTTTGCTCAGGATCCAGCACCTCCAATAAGGCCGAGGCAGGGTCACCACGAAAATCACCCGACATTTTATCGATTTCATCCAGTAAAAACAGGGGATTACGCACCTTTATTTTAGATAGGCTTTGTAAAATTTTACCTGGCATAGAGCCGATATAAGTGCGTCTATGACCACGAATTTCAGCCTCATCACGCACACCACCCAAAGCCATACGTACATATTTTCTATTCGTCGCACGTGCGATTGACTCACCTAATGAAGTCTTTCCTACCCCAGGAGGGCCCACCAGGCATAAAATAGGCCCATTAAGTGATTTAACACGCTGCTGCACAGCAAGATACTCTAAAATACGCTCTTTAACCTTTTCCAGGCCATAATGATCCGTATCCAGTATTTCTTCAGCCAGTTTTAAATCATGCCGCACCTTGGTTTTCTTTTTCCACGGCACATTCAGCATCCAATCAATATAATTGCGCACTACCGATGCTTCTGCAGACATCGGAGACATCATTTTAAGCTTATTTAATTCAACGTCAGCTTTTTCTTTCGCTTCTTTAGACATTCCTGCCTTAGCAATTTTTTTCTCCAGCTCTTCAACTTCGCTGACAGACTCTTCCATATCCCCCAGCTCTTTTTGAATGGCTTTCATCTGCTCATTCAAATAGTATTCCCTTTGGTTTTTATCCATTTGCCGCTTTACCCGGCCACGAATATTTTTTTCCAGCTCAAATAAATCTGCTTCGCTTTCCATTAGCAACATGAGCTTTTCAAGACGCTGGGTTATATCAGCTATTTCCAGCAATTCCTGCTTTTCAGATACTTTCAGGCTCATATGTGCCGCCATAGTATCTGCTAACCGGCCTGTTTCTTCAATACCCGCCAAGGCGTTTAAGACTTCAGGAGGAATTTTACTATTCAGTTTTACATATTTACTAAACGAATCCGTCGCCGCCCGCACCAAGACATCCAGCTCTGCATCTGCAAGTGTTGCAACATCATTAATTTCGGTCACCTGAGCAAAAATACAGCCATCCTGCTCTTGATACTTAACAACCTTACTGCGCTGCTCTCCTTCGACTAAAACCTTCACCGTCCCATCAGGGAGCTTTAATAATTGCAATATATTCGCCAGTGTACCGACGGTATGCAATTCATCGAAAACCGGATCATCCAGATCCGCCTCTTTTTGCGCAACCAGCAGAATTTGCTTATCTTCCTGCATTGCTTTATCTAGCGCTTCAATTGATTTTTCACGCCCTACGAATAAAGGAATGACCATATGCGGATAAACGACAACATCTCTCAGCGGTAAAACCGGCGTATAATTATTATCAACAGCAAGGTCGGTTATTTCATTCGTTTCCATAGTGGGAACCTTTGTTCAATTTAAAAAATATCCTTTTAATATAAGGATCATTGACCATTTAACAAGGTTTAAGACAAAAAAAAGCGGGAGTTTATTAAATAAACTCCCGCTTTTTTAATCAGTTTTATGGCGTATTCTACTACTCAGATGAAGCAACTTTCTTATCGTTTTCATAGACAAAATAAGGATCATTTTCACCTTCTATAACCAGTTTATCTATCACAACTTTAGCAACATCCTTAGCAGATGGGATTTCATACATAGTGTCCAATAACACATTTTCCACAATAGTTCTTAATCCTCTTGCCCCCGTCTTACGCTGCATGGATTGTTGCGCAATGGCCTGCAAAGAATCTTCACGAAACACCAGTTCGGTGCCTTCCATTTCAAATAGTTTTTGATATTGTTTGGTTAATGAATTTTTAGGTTCAGTCAACACTTGAATCAGAGCATCTTCACTTAGCTCTTCGAGTGTTGCAACAACGGGTAAACGACCGATAAATTCCGGTATCAAACCATAGCGAATTAAATCCTCTGCTTCTACCTCAGCAAATAATTCACCCACATTTTTTTCTTCATCTTTGGTTTTAACTTCTGCTGAAAAACCAATCCCCCCCTTTTCAGAGCGTTGCTTTATCACTTTATCCAGACCTGCAAAAGCCCCGCCAACAATAAACAGAATATTCGCTGTATTAACCTGAATAGTCTCCTGTTGTGGATTTTTACGCCCTCCCTGAGGAGATACCGAGGCAACAGTGCCTTCAATTAACTTTAATAATGCCTGCTGAACCCCTTCGCCGGAAACATCACGGGTAATCGACGGGTTTTCAGATTTTCTGGAAATTTTATCTATCTCGTCGATATAAACGATTCCAGACTCAGCTTTTTCGACATCAAAATCACATTTCTGCAGAATTTTCTGGATAATATTTTCAACATCATCACCGACATAACCCGCCTCGGTTAAGGTCGTTGCATCAGCCATCACAAAAGGCACATCAAGCACTTTAGCCAGCGTTTCAGCCAATAATGTCTTACCTGATCCTGTCGGCCCAATCAGCAAAATATTACTTTTTGCCAACTCAACCTCATCTCCTTTATTAATACGGTTGTGCAAGCGCTTATAATGATTATAGACGGCCACTGACAATATTTTTTTTGCCTTATCCTGACCAATAACATATTCATCCAAAGACGCATTTATTTCCTTAGGCTTAGGCAGCGTCCACTCAGTCAAACCTTCTACAGCCTGATCATCACCTGCTAACTCTTCTTTAATAATATCATTACAAAGATCAACACATTCATCACAAACATATACAGAAGGGCCTGCAATAAGCTTTTTTACTTCATTCTGACTTTTACCACAAAATGAACAATACAAAATTTTATCGCCATCATTATCTCTGCTCATCATTAAACCTTAATAAATGATTTTAAAGACCTTTTCAGGACTCAAGTCTATTTGATAATACTTTATCTATCAAACCATACTCTACGGATTCATCAGCGCTCAAGAAATTATCCCGGTCGGTATCTTTCTGAATTTCTTTAATATCCTTGCCAGTATGATACGCTAAAATTTTATTTAATTTTTCGCGTATGGTCAAAATTTCACGAGCATGAATATCAAAATCAGAAGCCTGTCCCTGAAACCCACCCAGTGGTTGATGAATCATTACTCTGGAATGTGGCAGACAATATCTTTTACCTGCCGCGCCTCCCGCTAGAAGCAGCGATCCCATACTGGCAGCCTGACCGATACACATAGTACTGACATCTGGCTTAATAAACTGCATGGTATCATAAATCGCCATACCTGCCGTTACCGACCCGCCTGGCGAATTAATATACAAATGAATATCTTTATCCGGATTTTCAGATTCTAAAAACAACAATTGTGCCACAACCAGATTAGCCATGTAATCTTCTACTTGCCCAACCAGAAAAATAACACGCTCTTTCAATAAGCGAGAATAAATATCATAAGAGCGCTCACCACGTGCAGTTTGCTCTATCACCATTGGCACTAAACCACCGGCCGCTTGCGGAGAAATAATATCGCCCATCCCGTTGTGACTATTGATCATTCTGATTCCTTATTGCTGTGCAGAAGCATCCATTATATCGCTAAATAACACCGCCTCATCAGTCACATTTACTTGATTTAGCACCCAGTCCACAGTTGCATCTTCCAACACCATCTGCTCGACTTCCACTAAATTTTTCTTGTCACCATAATACCAGTTAATAACCTCTTCCGGCTGCTCGTAACTTTGTGCCATACCATCAATCACCGCACGCACCGCACCCTCTTCGGCCTTGATTTCATTTTTCTGAATAATTTCAGCTAGAATAAGACCTAATGCAACGCGTCGCTTCGCCTGTTCTTCAAAATTTTCTTTAGGTAATTGTAGCTCATTGACATCCCTGTTTTGCTTTTTCGCACTCTCATAATAGGGCTTCATCAGGCTTTCAATTTCTTGATTAATCATGCTTACCGGTAAAGTCACCGACACATTTTCAACCAAGGCATCCAGCACTGTGTTTTTAAGTCTCGCCTTTAGCCCTTCACCTAATTCACGCTGCATATTTTTTTCTACATCAGCACGAAACTCATCCAGGTCTCCACTTTCAACACCGTAGGCTTGAATAAATTCTGCATCAATCTCAGGTATCACCGATACTTCAACGTCCAGAACTTCAATATCAAACTCAGCAGGCTTGCCGGCTATTTTTTCATTACCATAATCTTCTGGAAAAGTGACCTCAAACTTTTTAGTCGCGCCAACGACAAGTCCTTTTAGCTGCTCTTCAAAACCTGGGATCATACGATTTGAACCAATTTCTACCTCAAAGTTCTCAATCGTACCATCGGTAAAATTTTCTCCTTCAGACTCACCAGACAACTTGATCGTTACCTGATTACCTTCTTGAGCCTCTTGCTCAGATGCCTGCCAGGTTTTTTTTTGCTCTCTTAATTTCTCAATCATAGTGTCGACATCACTCGATTCAACACTAGCCACAGGCTTCTTGATCGCAATATCACCCAGATTATCTAGAGAAAATTCTGGATATACTTCAAAAGTAGCCATAAAGACAAGGCCTTCATCACTTGCTACTGGATCTATTTGCGGCATTCCCGCAGGTCGCAGCTCATTCTCTTGCAAGGCATCAAAATAATGAGTCTGAATCAGATCACCACTCACCTCATCTCTTACCCGCGCGCCATACATCTTCTTAATAATTTTTTGAGGCACTTTTCCCGGACGAAACCCGTCTACCTTAACTTCACGTGCAACTGACTTTAAGCGCTCATTGACTTTATCCTGAACAATTTCTTCAGGCACAGTAATGGTCATTTTTCTGCTTAATTCCGATGTCTTTTCGACAGAGACTTGCATTGATTTACCTCAACAATTTTTTTGTATATATTAGTGAATTTTTTATCCCATGATGGGACTAAATCTGGAGGGGAGTTAACGATGATTATCGTTACAAACTATTTGATATTAAGTGGTGCGAGCGGAGAGACTTGAACTCTCACATCATAAGATACTGGTACCTAAAACCAGCGCGTCTACCAATTCCGCCACGCTCGCT
>WTCN01000065.1 GCA_013138555.1 Methyloprofundus sp.
AAATGTAGGATGGGCAAAGCGTAGCGTGCCCATCACATCGTTATGATGGGCACGGGATAAAGCTCCTTTGCCCATCCTACATTGTAAAATAGGCTTAACTTAATGGCAGTGACGCAGAGCGTGGGAATGCATAGGCCGACACTCTGCGTCACGGAACAACACCCAGCGCGCCATGATCTACCAGCCTACAATTATCGAAACACCACACCCTCTCTTGCTATTCTTCTACAATTTCAAAATCATGTGTAATCTCTACTGATTTTTCCAGCATAATAGAGGCTGAGCAGTATTTTTCTGCAGAAAGCTTAACGGCACGCGAGACTACCGTTTCTTTTAGGTCTTTCCCGGTAACGATAAAATGCACATGAATTTTACTAAACACTTTGGGAATCGTATCAACGCGTTCGGCTGAAATCTCAGCGACACAGTCAGTAACATTTTGTCGTCCTTTTTGTAAAATCTGCATGACATCAATCGAGGTACATCCCCCCATGCCTAATAACAGCATTTCCATCGGGCGAACCCCCAGATTTTTCCCACCTATCTCTGGTGGACCGTCAAGAACAACGGCATGACCACTTTCCGATTCGCCCAGAAACATCATTCCTTCTACCCATTTAATACGCACGTCCATTAAACATCACCTTCTGATTGATAAAATAGTTAGATTAGCATACATTGTGGATCATGTTTTACAATCCTTGAAAACTGATCATGTTAATTAATTCCTTATCTGCTCTTTTTGCCTTTACTAGCTTAATTAATCCGTTTGAGGCCTGCATTATCCTGGCGCTTACATTTTATATCGTTTATATTTTAACGCCCAAACAAAATCCGCATGACAATGGCACCGATAACTTAACTGAAATAGCAGCGAATGATAATACCAATATCTATATGTATATACAGTCTGCCTGGTTAGGAAGGCAGTCATTATTACGCACTTTTTTACCCTTTTTTATTATTTTTAACAGCGCTTTATTTTATGCTGATTACCGTGCCGAGAACGGGACATATACAATAGCTAGCTGGCTAACCCTGCTTGTTATTCTTGCCTTACCCATGTTCTGGTGGACTGTTGCTGTCTGGCGCTGTTCTACTCATGTTAAGCGTCTATGGGGATGTGTTGCTCGCTTTTTTACCATAGCCGTCTATTACGAATATTTATTACGCATTATTATTGCTTATTATTACCCGAACATCTGGTTTAATTGCCAGCAATTAATTATTGAATTTGGGGATTGTGTTTAGTAGCCTGTATGAAGCTTGAGGAATACAGGAAAAGCAGCGCACTCACTTCCCCGTATTCTGCAAGCTTCATACGGGCCACATAAAGTTTCCGGCTTTATTTAACGTAAGTAGAGCGGACCAAAGTCCGCTCTATCCTCGCCCAGACACAAAGCCTAAAAAGCATTGCAGCGTTACTACTTACGCAGACACACAGTCCACAGCTGCCAGCATTGTCTGTAATTCACCCTTATTATATAAATCCATGACAATATCACAGCCACCGATAAGTTCGCCATTAATGTAAAGTTGCGGGTAAGTCGGCCATTGCGAATATTCTTTTAGGGCTTCACGGACTTCTTGATCTTCAAAGATATTAATATACATAAATTTCGCACGGCAGCCCTGCATTGCCTGAATCACCTGCCCTGAAAATCCACACTGTGGAAAATCAGGCGACCCTTTCATATATAAAACAACCGCATGACTACCTAATTGATCTTTAATTCTCTCTACTGCATCCATAATATTTACTCAAAAAATAAAAACCTAGTAATTTTATCAGGATTTATCAAACAAAAAAAGTATCGCTGCCAAACATTTATTCCTTGCTCATTAAAATCAGGAAAACTATAATCAACTGTTTTTTCAAAAAGACACTAAGAACTGATTGTTCTTTATGCTTTATATAGAAGACCATTATGACCAGTCATATTATGCCTACCTATGGGCGACTAGCTGTTACTTTCACTAAGGGTGAAGGTGCATGGCTCTGGGATGAAAACAATAATCGCTATCTGGATGCACTTTCCGGCATTGCTGTGTGTAATTTAGGCCATGCACATCCTGCTGTACATAAAGCCATTTGCGAACAAAGCCAGCAACTATTGCATACCTCCAATTTATATAACATTCCTAATCAGGAGCAGCTGGCGACTAAGTTGTGTGCATTAAGTGCGATGGATAATGTTTTTTTCTGTAATTCGGGGGCAGAAGCAAATGAAGCGGCGATCAAAATCGCGCGTTTATATGGGCAGCAAAAAAACATCGCCAACCCTGCCATTATCGTTATGCAGCAAAGCTTTCATGGTCGTACCATGGGCACCTTGTCTGCAACGGGTAACCCAAAGATACAAGAGGGATTTACACCCTTACTTGATGGTTTCGTACATGTCCCTTTTAATAATATTGAGGCTATTGAAACAGCATTAAGTCAACATGACAATATCGCGGCGATTCTGGTTGAGCCCGTTCAAGGTGAGGGCGGGGTCAATATCCCGGCAACCGACTACCTGAATAAAATTCGTGGTCTATGTGATCAACATGATATTTTAATGATGTTGGATGAAGTACAAACCGGGATTGCCAGAACAGGCGAATGGTTTGCTTTTCAACATAATAATATTATTCCTGACGTGTGTACTTTAGCAAAAGCACTCGGTAATGGCGTGCCTATTGGTGCCTGTATGGCTAAAGGCAAAGCGAGTCAGTTGTTAACGGCTGGCAAGCATGGCTCAACCTACGGCGGTAACCCTTTAGTCTGCTCTGCTGCGCTAGCTGTACTGGAAACGATAGAAAATGAACAGCTGTGCCAACAGGCGACTGACAAAGGGCATGCCATCAACCAGGCCTTTACCGAGCAATTAAAAAACAATACACATATTGTTGAAGTGCGCAATAAAGGCATGATGATCGGCATCGAACTTGATGCACCCTGTACTGAATTAGTCAGCCTTGCATTAGAGGCAGGCTTATTGATTAATGTTGCAGGGGAAAAAAATATCCGTTTGCTGCCCCCGCTGGTTATCAGCAATGAACAGATTGAAATGTTAGTTAACAAGTTATCGGCATTAATTGAACGTCATACCCAATAATAACAATAAAAATATACCATGATGAAACCTAGACACTTTATCAGTTTACTAGACCTATCAAGTGACGAATTCCGTGCTTTAATTCAGCGCGCCATTGCATTAAAAAATACCCGTGACCCAGATTTTCAGCCCTTAAAAGGCCAGGTATTAGCGATGATTTTTGAAAAATCATCAACGCGTACCCGTATTTCTTTTGAAACCGGAATGACTCACTTTGGCGGCAGCTCCATATTTTTATCACCACGGGATACCCAGCTGGGGCGTGGCGAGCCAATTAGTGACAGTGCTAAAGTTATATCCAGCATGGTTGATGGCATTATGTTGCGTACCAATGACCATGTAACAGTCACCGAATTTGCAAAACACTCCAGTGTTCCGGTGATCAACGGCTTAACAGACTTATTACATCCCTGCCAATTGCTGGCTGATATGCAGACCTATTTCGAGCATCGTGGTGATATTAGAGGAAAAACAGTTACCTGGATAGGGGATGGTAATAATATGTGCCACTCCTATATTAATGCCGCAATACGTCTGGACTTTAACTTAAATGTTGCCAGTCCTGAGGGATACCTTCCCGATGCTGACATTGTAAAATCCGCAGGAGAACGTGTGCAGCTATTTAATAGCCCACTGGATGCGGCTAAAGATTCTGATTTAATTGTGACTGATGTCTGGGCAAGCATGGGGCAGGAAGAAGAACAAAAACAGCGTGAGCGTGCCTTTAAAAACTTTCAGGTGACTCAGGAGCTTATGAATCATGCTAAAGCAGATGCTCTATTTATGCACTGCCTGCCTGCGCATCGAGGTGAAGAAGTTACAGCCGATGTGATAGATGGCCAGCAAAGTGTTATTTTTGACGAAGCAGAAAATCGCCTGCATGCACAAAAAGCTCTGCTGGAATTGCTAATGTGTGCATAAATTCGTTAAACTGCCTATTTACACTCTAAGTACACTCAAAGAAGAGTATAATCATTCTTTTATGTATAGGATTTATTTGTGAAATATTTTTTTTATTTTATTTTAGCCTTATTCAGTTGTAATATGGCATTTGCTCAATCGGTATATATTACTGACAGCTCAAAATACAATTTACGCAGTGGTCCGGGAAGTAAGTATAAGCTAGTACAAACACTGCCGTCAGGCACAAGGCTAACTTTGCTTGGTGAAAATAAATCAACCGGCTACAGTAAAGTTAAAATGAGTACAGGTGGCATCGGCTATATTCCTACGCGCTTTACTATAAATAAACCAACCAGTCGCTGGTACTTAACAAAAGCCAATCAAAAACTGGAATTATTACAGGCTGAAAACAAGGAAATAAAAGCGACTTTAGCAGACTTACAGACAAATAATAGCAGTGCAACTTCAAGTAATGACTCACTGACTAAAGAACGCGACCAACTCAGTACTGATCTCAATAATTTACGTCAGACCGCATCCAGCGCAATACAAATACAGCGTGAACGCAACGAATTTGAAGAGCGTTTCATTGAGGCTGAGCGTAAATTACATCAACTAAAAAGAGCGAAACAGGCACTGGAAGATAGCACCAGTCAAGACTGGTTCTTATATGGCGGCATCCTGTCTTTTCTAGGCATCTTTTTTGGTTTACTGATCCCTAAAATTAGCTGGCATCGTAAATCTCACGGTAACTGGGATACTTTTTAATTTCTATTCTGTTTATCGACAGAGTAAAATATCAACACTATAAACTAGCATACAAGCACATGGCAAACGATAACAATACCCGCACTTTTTCTTCCAAAGTTGTAGACGGCATGGAACGCGCACCAAGCCGCGCGATGCTACATGCTGTTGGTTTTAAAAACGAAGATTTTAAAAAACCGCAAATTGGCATTGCTTCAACATGGAGCATGGTAACACCGTGTAACATGCATATTAACAAACTTGCCGACGACACTGCTCGTGGTGTTGATGATGCAAATGGTAAAGCGGTTATCTTCAACACGATTACCATTTCTGATGGCATCTCGATGGGAACGGAAGGCATGAAATATTCACTGGTTTCTCGTGAAGTCATTGCTGACTCCATTGAAACAGTGGTAGGCTGTCAGGGGTTTGATGGTGTCGTTGCCATTGGCGGCTGTGATAAAAATATGCCTGGATGCATGATTGCCCTCTCACGCCTGAATCGTCCAGCTATCTTTGTCTATGGTGGCACGATTTTACCTGGCTGCCATAAAGAGAAAAAGCTGGATGTTGTGTCTGTTTTTGAAGCAGTGGGCGCGCGTGCGAATAATCAAATTGATGATGCCGAACTGGCTGCGATTGAGGAAAAAGCCATTCCCGGAGCAGGCTCATGTGGTGGCATGTACACGGCAAATACCATGGCATCAGCCATTGAAGCACTGGGCATGAGTTTACCAGGCAGTTCTGCACAGGCCGCTATTTCAGAAGAAAAACGTCAGGATTGCGAACGCGCGGGAGCGGCTGTATTAGAGCTACTTAAAAAGGATATTAAACCTAGCGATATTATGGACAAAAAAGCATTTGAGAATGCGATTACTGTCATTATTGCACTAGGCGGCTCAACCAATGCGGTTTTACATATTTTAGCAATGGCAAATGCTGCTAATGTTGATATTCAACTGAGTGACTTTACCCGAATTGGTGCCAATGTCCCGATGGTTGCTGACTTAAAACCAAGTGGCCGTTATCAAATGGCAGAACTTATTGAAATTGGCGGCATCCAGCCGCTAATGAAAATTCTACTTGAGCGCGGCTTATTACACGGTGAGTGCTTAACCGTTACCGGCAAAACCTTAGCCGAAAATCTGGCGAACGTAAAACCTTACCCTATTGGTCAAGATATGATTCTCCCATTAGATCATCCCATTAAAAAAGACAGTCATCTAGTGATCCTACACGGTAATTTAGCGACAGAAGGCTCCGTTGCTAAAATTACAGGCAAAGAAGGCTTACACTTTACCGGCACAGCAAAAGTTTTTGATGCAGAAGAGCAAGCACTACAAGGGATTCTAAGGGGAGATATTGTCAAAGGCGATATTATTGTTATCCGCTATGAAGGTCCTAAAGGTGGCCCTGGCATGCGCGAAATGCTTTCACCTACCTCTGCCATTATGGGTAAAGGTCTAGGTAAAGACGTTGCACTGATTACCGACGGTCGTTTCTCAGGGGGTACACATGGCTTTGTTGTCGGTCATATAACACCTGAAGCCCATGTTGGTGGTCCACTCGCTATTGTTAAAGATGGTGATAAAATCACTATTGATGCTGAAAGTAAAAATCTGACATTACACCTGGATGCTTCTGAAATTTCAGCCCGTTTGGAAAAATGGCAACAACCAGCACCCAAATATACACGGGGTGTTTTAGCAAAATACGCTAAATTAGTCAGTTCTGCTTCTGAAGGTGCGGTAACTGATAATTAAGCTGGTAGGGTGGGTAACGCTTTTCTGCCCACCATTGCTTAACACATCAACAAGGTGGGCAGAAAAACATTGCCCACCCTACATTAGTACGTCCCCCTAGATGCATAACTCTGACTCATTCGTTAACTGGTTCCGAGACTCTTCACCCTACATTCATGCCCACCGTAACCGTACCTTTGTTATTTACTTTGGTGGTGAAGCTGTTTTAGATGAGACATTAAACACTCTGGTCCATGACTTTGCTTTATTAAATAGCCTAGGCATACGCCTGGTTTTAGTACATGGCATTCGCCCGCAAATTGACCAGCGTCTACAGCAGCAAAACAAACACTCGCAATTTCACCAGCAACTCCGTATCACTGATGATACCGCTTTACAATGCGTTAAAGAATCAGCAGGATTAATTCGGGTAGAAATTGAATCCCTGCTTTCTCTAGGCATTGCAAACTCCCCGATGTCAGGCGCAAAAATCCGTGTTATTTCAGGTAATTTTGTCACTGCACAGCCCCTCGGTATACTTGATGGCATAGACTATCAACATACCGGCAAAGTACGCCGTATTGACACTAGCGCTATAGAGCAACAACTGGATTTAGGCCATGTTGTGCTTATTTCCCCTGTGGGCTACTCTCCAAGTGGCGAATTATTTAATTTATCTGCCGAACAGCTTGCAACGGAAATTGCGGTTGCCTTGCAGGCAGAAAAACTGATTTTAATGACTGAGCAAAGCTGTCTATCAACCGAATCCGGACAACTTATCGCGCAAATGACCACTTGCGAAACTCAATATTTAATTGATAACGAAACACAATTAGCAACAAGCACAAAGTGTGCATTGCAATCTGCAATTCATGGCTGCCAGTCAGGTGTAGAACGAGTACATATTTTAAACCGAAAAATTGATGGTGCTTTACTGATTGAGTTATTTAGTCGCGACGGTATCGGCACATTGATCAGCTCTATAGAATTTGAAACATTACGCCCTGCCCTGTTAAGTGATATCCCTGGTATCCTGGATCTTATCAGGCCTCTACAACAGCAAGGCTTTTTAATCGCACGTTCAGTCGAACATTTAGAAATCAATATTAACGATTATATCGTGATAGATCGTGACGGCTTGATTATTGGCTGTAGCGCATTGCATAAAATAAGTAACAGCTCAGCTGGCTTAATCGCGTGTCTGGCAGTACACCCCGATTACCAAAGATCAGCACGCGGCAATCAGCTACTGGAACAGCTTTTTATCGACGCACAACAAAACGCTCTACAGCAACTCTTCGCACTATCAACGCAAACCATGCACTGGTTTAAAGAACGCGGGTTTCAGGAAAGTTACTTTGACGCGCTTCCCCTTGCCTTACAAGAAAACTATAATCACATACGCAATGCTAAGGTGCTAAAAATAGACGTTTAGTGGTATAGTTAAATCCAGTCAACTCACCATGCTCCATTTTAGGCTGACTTCAGCCCTGAATTAGTCATTACTTTAGGAATGCGGATTTAATAATATCCGCAAGTCTATGTTCTAATGTAGCCTGTATGGAGCTTGCGTAATACAGGAAGAACAGCGCACTCACTTTCCCGTATTGCACAAGCTCCATACGGGCTACACAACTATCGGGTTTTATTTAGTCTGATTCCTTAGGATAAAAATATGTCATCCGTTATTAGCAACAACTTCATCAGTATTGATGAATACTTAAAAGATGAAATGGCCCGCAAAGTGAAACATGAATTCATTGACGGTCAGATTTATGCTATGGCTGGCGCAAGTGCTAATCATGACAGAATATCAAGTAATGTTTCCAGAAAACTTGGCAATCATTTAGAAAACTCCCCCTGCGAACCTTTTGGTTCAGATATGAAAGTAAAGGTCGGTGCTAAATTCTTTTACCCTGATGTCAGCGTTGATTGTCAATTTGACGAATCACAGCCCTATTACACTGAATCACCTATTATCATTGTCGAAGTATTATCAAAATCAACACGCAGAATAGATGAAACCACTAAGCGTTTCTCTTATATCAATATTCCCACTCTGGAAGAGTATATTCTTATTGAGCAGGATATTGTTGATATTGAAGTGATTAGACGCAGTGAAGGCTGGCTTTCTAAGCATTACTTTTTAGGCGATGAAGTACATTTTAAATCTATTGATTTAACATTGACAGTTGAAGAGATCTATCACCGTGTGCAAAATGAAGAGATGCTGGAGTTTATGAATCTGACATGATAACCCAGCTCTGCCACCCCTTCACGGACTGGCAGAGCTATGGATATGATTTAATGTTAATCTTCCACAATTTACCCTAAGGAATCAGACTAAATAAAACCCGATAGTTGTGTAGCCCGTATGGAGCTTGCGCAATACGGGAAAGTGAGTGCGCTGCTCTTCCTGTATTCCGCAAGCTCCATACAGGCTACATAAGAGCATGGACTTTCGCATATTATTAAATCCGTACTCCTAAGGGAAGCGTAGAGAGCAAATTAACTCATTATTTTAACTTAATATCTTTCTTATTCTTTGCGATAGTCTTTTCACCAATTCCTTTAACATTACTTAATTCATCTGCACTGTTAAATTTACCATTTTTCTTACGATAACCAACAATCGCCTCAGCTTTTTTAATACCGATACCATTAAGTGAATCTGCAATCTCCTGCGCACCTGCTTTATTAATATTGACAGGTGCAGCAACAGCATTAAATGAAAAAAGCAGCCATAACATCAAAAATTTTTTCATGTTGTTCTCCAATAATTAAAGTATAAAAAATTACTCACTAAGCAGGGACTCTTTGATGTAACCATTCCTAGATTCCGTAGTGCTAGCATGAAATTAAAAGTTTATTATTTTTATAAGCAATAGACTACATCGTAGGTTGAGCTGATTTTTTGTAAAAGCCATAAAACATAAGCTCATAAATACCATTTGGCATTAAAATGCTCAGTCATACTTATCCGTGCCTTGCTTGATAAGCGAGTTGTAATATAAATCTTTAAATTTAATAGCCTACAGAATGAGGGAACGAGTCAGATGAAGCTTTTAGCCCCTATGACATCACTCGTCAACTAGAATTATAGTTCAAAATATAACTTAACACTAGTTTATCTCTAACGACAAAACACATTACACTTACTTTCCTGTATATTCAAAAGAAATACTAATGCAGAATGATGGCTATCATTTTAAAACGGGGCATCAATCGCACAAGATGCGCTTCGTGCCTCAGCACATCCTATATAGGTTTATAAGATTTCTGAAGGTCTATATTCCATTCATATCACAATACCACCCAGCAATTAGCCTAGAGTAAACTCCAGAACGAAACCCATAAAAACTGTCAAACCAAAGTAATTACTATTTAAGAAGGCTTTAAAACAGTCTGCTTTATCTCGATAAAAAATCAACTTTTGCTGATAGATAAAAAAACCACTGGCACAGGCTAATACACCATAATATATCCAGGATAAGTCTTGCATACGACCGACTTGTAGCATTAATAACAAAATGACAACTTGTAGAATAGCCATAATCTCCCGGTCTTTATCGCCAAATAAAATAGCCGTCGATTTTACGCCAATTTTGAGGTCATCCTCTTTATCAACCATAGCATACATGGTGTCGTAAACCAGTGCCCAAAGCACTACTGCCAGGTACAATACCCAGGCGACAGGAGGGATTTCATTCGTTTGTGCTGCAAACGACATCGGCACGGCCCAGCCAAAAGCAATCCCCAGATAAGCCTGGGGCAGCTGAGTGTAACGCTTCATAAAGGGATAGCTTGCGGCCAGAAAGGCACCTCCAAAAGACAGCATAATGGTGTATTTATTCAATAACAACACTAATGCAAAGGCAGTTAAACATAACACGACAAAAACAACTAATGCTTCTTTAGGCTTAACCTTACCGGCTGCAATAGGTCTTAATTTTGTCCGTTCAACGTGAGGATCAAAATCCCTGTCAGCATAATCATTAATGACACAACCCGCAGCACGCATAAGTACCACACCACAGCAAATCACGGTCAGCACCAGAATATCCGGTTGTCCATCACTTGCCAGCCAGAGTGCCCATAAGGCGGGCCATAATAAAATTAAAATACCAATCGGCTTATCAAATCGAGCTAATAACCAGTACTGTTGCAACCTATCTAACACTATTTCTTTATTCACATCAACAACTCTAATCCAATAAAATCAATTACTTAA
>WTCN01000082.1 GCA_013138555.1 Methyloprofundus sp.
TCTTGCTCTTGAATAGCACCGAGTGCTTCTAACCATTCTTTTGTTTCTTCTGGATCTATATCAAGCTGATCTAACATATTGGCATTCAAACCATTACTCATCCCATACTCCTGCGATTTTTTGTATCGTGCCTGTACACAGCACTGTAAAAACTATTGTAGGGTGGGCAACGCTTTCCTGCCCACCGTGTGGTGCGATAATCATGGGTGAGCAAAAAAAACGTTGCCCACCCTATCTTGTTGTATCGCTTAACTACCTTTTTGCATTCGCAACGGCTTCTTTAGCCAATGCCGTCACTGCATCCCAATCTTTATTCTTAACAGCCTCGGCAGGTACTAACCAGGACCCCCCAACGCAAGCAACATTTTTAAGTGCCAGATAATCATTATAATTACTGGGTGAAATACCACCTGTAGGGCAAAAAGTGATTTGCGGTATAGGTCCTGCAATTCCTTTCAGCATTGGAATACCACCCGCCGCCTCCGCTGGAAAAAATTTGAAATGATCCAGGCCATATTCCATCCCTAGCATTAGCTCAGACACCGAAGCAATCCCTGGAATTAAAGCAATCTCACTTTGATTGGCTGCCGCTAAAAGCTTAGGCGTTAAACCCGGACTAATAGCAAACACCGCACCCGCATCTGCAACTGCCTGTAACTGCTCTGGCGTGGTAATCGTTCCTGCGCCCACATACGCACCTTCGACTTCCTGGCTAATGGCTTTAATAGAGTCCATTGCCGCCGCCGTACGCAAAGTAATTTCCAGTACTTTGATACCACCGGCCATTAATGCTCTTGCCAAAGGCACTGCATCTGCTGCATCCTGAATAACCATGACCGGCATGACCGGCGACGCATTTAAAATTTCTGAGGGTTGAACTTTCCAGTTATTTTGTGTCATATTGATTTTTGTATAATGGAAGCGGGGCCTTTGGCCCCGCTTCCGAGTGTTAAAATAGCGACCTTTGTAGGGTGTAAAGATGCTTAGGTATCAACCCGATTGACTCTACAAAACAGGTTATCTTCATCAAACAAATTAGTTGCCCCTGTTTCAGCTGATGAAGCACCGACACGGAATGCACCAAACATTTCGCGCCCCATTCCCCAATGATGATCCTGCGCACTATTAGGTTCCGGCTTACGTGCTTTAAATTCAGCTGCATCAACCAGTGCATTTACCTCACCGCTCTGGGTGTTCAAGTTAATCACATCCCCCGTACGCACTTTGGCTAGTGGGCCACCATCTTCACATTCGGGACACATATGAATAGCCGATGGTACTTTCCCTGATGCCCCTGACATACGGCCATCAGTAACAATCGCAACTTTAAATCCTTTATCTTGCAGTAAACCTAATAAAGGTGTCAACTTATGCAATTCAGGCATACCATTAGATTTAGGCCCCTGAAAACGTAGCACAATAATAAAATCACGCTCTAGCTCACCCCGGTGAAAAGCAGCCACCACATCATCCTGATCATCAAAGACTAAGGCAGGCGCTTCAACCACTTGATGTTTCTCAGCAACCGCAGAAACCTTAGAGATACCACGCCCTAAATTACCATGCATGACATGTAGCCCTCCCCCCACGGCAAAAGGTTTTTCCAGCGAGCTAATAACCTCTTTATCCAGCGAAGCCTCCGGCCCTTCTTTCCAGAGCAACTGACCATTATCCAGCTGTGGTTCTTGCGAATACCCCGCCATACCACGTTTATCACCCACGGTTAAAACATCTTCGTGTAAAAATCCGCCTCTTAATAATTCAGCAATCAAGACGCTCATCCCACCTGCCGCCTGGAAGTGATTAATATCAGCAGGTCCATTAGGATAAACTTTGGTTAATAACGGTATTGCATGTGATAACTCATTAAAATCATCCCAGTTTACGTCAATACCCGCCGCCCGTGCAATGGCGACGATATGCATGGTATGGTTAGTTGACCCTCCGGTTGCCAATAAACCAACAATAGCATTGACAATCGCTTTCTCATCAATCATTCGGCCTAAAGGACGGTAATCATCGCCCATTGCGGTGAACTTCAACACTTGTTCGGCAGCCGCTTTGGTCAGCTCATCACGTAAGGGCGTGTAAGGATTGATAAACGAGCTACCAGGAAGGTGCAAGCCCATAATCTCAACCATCATCTGGTTACTATTGGCTGTCCCGTAGAAGGTACAAGTACCAGGACTATGATAAGATTTAGATTCAGATTCTAAGAGCTCTTTACGACCAATTTTTCCTTCGGCATATTTCTGCCGGGTACGCGCTTTTTCTTTATTAGAAATACCACTAGGCATAGGGCCAGAAGGGACAAAAACAGCGGGCAAATGCCCAAAGCTTAATGCACCTAATAATAAACCAGGAACAATCTTGTCACAAACGCCTAGATACAAACCACCATCAAACATATTATGGCTTAAGCTAATGGCAGTAGACATCGCGATCACATCACGACTAAACAGTGACAACTCCATCCCGGGCTGACCCTGGGTCACACCATCACACATAGCAGGTACACCGCCCGCAACCTGCGCAACACCACCCGCCGCTTTAATAGCCGCTTTAATTAAATCAGGGGAATCTTTATAAGGTTCGTGCGCAGATAACATATCATTATAAGACGTGATAATGGCAATATTTGGCTTCTTATCACTTGCTAAATCAGACTTATCACTGCTATTACACGCAGCAAAACCATGCGCCAGATTACCACACGCCAGAGTTGCCCGATGTGAGCCTTGCTCAGCCGCTTTATCAATATGTTTTAAATAAAGCGTACGTACCACATGGCTACGCTCAATGATTTGCTGAGTGACTTTTTCTACTACTGCATGCATATTATTCTTTTCCACTAATTTACCGCTTTCTAATCGCAACATTATACAACAACACTGTGCGAACAAAAACCACAGCAATACGTAGAGCCGACTTTAGTCCGCTGTGTAGGCAGGGCTTCAGTCGCGAGCATTGCTTAAGCAGTTTCATGACCTAGGTTAGCTTATCTAGCGTAGCGCAGATAACGTAATCTTATAAATGAGGCATCCTTGTCGCTGCGATAATCATTGGTGGACAAAAAAGCGTTGCCCACCCTACCCTCAGCTCGCTCTAGGTTAGTGCCCTGGCTTTTAAAAAAGCCTGCTCAGATAAAGTACTCCACTGCGAAACCTGGCCTCTAAACTGACTAAATGAAGTATAAATTTTCTTCGCCACTGGGTCTTTATTAGCCAGTTCAAGCACTACCTCGTTAGAAATCTGTTTTAATTTTCTCAGTACATCATCGGGCAATGGCATTACCTTCACACCATGCTTATTCACCAAGGTATCCAGAGCCTGATTATTCTTCGCAGTATAATCCGACAACATATCCATATTCACAGCCTTACAGGCCGCCATGACAATACTTTGTAAATCAGCAGGCAATTCATTAAAAGCCTGTTTATTAATGATTGCTTCCATCGTTGAACCAGGTTCATGCCAGCCTGGATAATAATAATATTTCGCTACTTTATAAAAACCAAACGCCAAATCATTATAAGGTCCGACCCACTCCGTCGCATCCAGTGCCCCTGATTGCAAAGAAGTAAATAACTCTCCCCCAGGTATATTAACCGTGGTTCCTCCAGCCCTGCGCAACACTTCCCCACCTAAGCCCGGAATACGCATCTTCAAGCCTTTTAAATCTTCTACGGTCTTAATTTCCCGATTAAACCAGCCCGCCATTTGCACGCCTGAATTACCTGCCGCTGCCGGAATTAAATTAAACGGTGCATATAACTCACGCCATAACTCCATACCACCGCCGTAATACAACCAGGCGTTCATTTCCTGTGCCGTCAAGCCAAATGGCACAGCCGAAAAGAACTGCGTAGCCTCTGACTTTCCTTTCCAGTAATAAGCCCCGGAGTGCCCCATTTGCGCAGTCCCTTTCGAAACCGCATCAAAGACTTCAAAAGCCGGTACTAATTCATTGGCACCATAGACTTTCACCTTAATGCGACCGCCACTCATCTCATTAATCATTTTAGCCAATAGATTTGCACCTGTGCCTAAACCCGGAAAATTCTTCGGCCATGCGGTAACCATCTTCCACTTGTACTTTGCTTTGGCATGCACAACACCGGGAGCAAGCAATGCTCCACCCGCTGCTACTGCACCCACCCCGGCTTTATTAATAAAATCACGTCGCTTCATATTGCATCACCTTATACTTGAGTTGGCTTATTTTACCCGAATTACAAAAGCATGCATTGTATCCCTTTATCAATCGGCATATAAACAAAAAAGCCGCTAAAAGCGACTTTTTTGGAATATTAAATTAAAGCCCGATGAAGTGGAGCAGAGGTTAGTATTATTGCTAACTCTCAGAGCTGGAACCTTTAGCACATTACGGTGGGCAAAAAAGCCTTGCCCACCCTACACAGGTAATAAAACTGTCCCGTGTAAAATGTATAGCCAACTTCTCATTATTAGCAGGTATATCATTTCATATCACCTCCGTTTAAATTATCGAAATTAACCACTACGCCAGATAGAAATCAATAACCAGACTCCGCCAAGAAAAGCACCAATAAAGCCTATTAATCCAACAAATGAAGAAGCCCCACCTTCGACTGTGGAAACAATTGAACTACCAACGATTAAAGCCGAAGTGATCAGACTGACAGATAATCGATTCACTACCCTGTCTAACTCTTTGCCCAGCCACTCAGGCTTGGCAATATCCAG
>WTCN01000024.1 GCA_013138555.1 Methyloprofundus sp.
TTTCCAGCATTATTTCTAACGATTCAATGGTTTTATGCCTGGCAGGCGAAACATGTGAGGGGGTCATAAAACAGCTATAAATGTCCAGTCTCTCCAGTGGCACGGGAAAGCTTAGCAATGTTTCATCCGCCAAGTGTTCTGGCATAAAATACTCAAGTTCAGCGAGAGGATGATTGGCAGCCAGCACGATGACTAATTCATAAACGCTTAAAGTTTCGTAATGAATCTTTTCTTTTTTAACAAAATCAGGGGTCACCAAAATATCAATATGGTGATTTAACAAGCCCTCTAAGCCCGAAAATTGAAATTTGTTAACAATATCAATATCAACATCGGGCATTTTCTGCAAAAACTCACCAATAACCCCGCTGAGCCATTGATAACAGGGGTAACATTCCACACCGATATGCAGCGTCCCCTGCAAGCCTTCACCGTAGGCTTTCAGGGTTTTTTCTGTTTGCGATAACACCGGTAAAATTTGCTGGGCAACCTGTAACAGCAATTCACCCGCCTGGGTCAAGCGCAGGCTACGCCCTTCTCTCTCCCATAAGCTCACGTCCAGCTTTTTTTCCAGATAACGTATCTGGTGAGATAACGCGGATTGACTTAGACATAAAGCATTTGCCGCTTCTGTCAGTGTACCGTTGGTATGCAAGGCATGTATTATTTTGAGGTGACTGTGCTCAATCATATATGAGGAAAACTCATTGAATAGCTAAAACTTATCATTATTACTCATCACTTAAGCCTCGTACAATAGTTTTTTTTATTCAACTAACGAGCAAGACAATGACAACAACACATAACCTCGGGTTTCCCCGCATAGGTAAAAACCGCGAATTGAAGTTTGCTCTGGAAAAATACTGGAAACAAGAAATTTTTCAGGTTGAGCTACAGCAAATTGCCGCAAGACTGCGACAACAACATTGGCAAGATCAAGCGGCTCTTGATTTAGTGCCCGTCGGTGACTTTTCTTTTTATGATCAGGTACTGGATACCAGCTTTTTATTAGGTAACCTACCAAAACGCGTGGTGCAAAATAATAGTAATGCTTTGGATAATTATTTTCGAGCTGCACGCGGACGTTCAGCAGGAGATTTAGAGTCTCAATGTGTACATGCGGGCGAAATGACTAAATGGTTTGATACTAATTACCATTATATTGTCCCTGAATTTGATAAAGAGACCCAGTTTTCACTGCATACTGAGCGATTATTACAGCAGCTTGAAGAAGCCAAGCAACAAGAGGTAAAAGTTAAACCTGTTATTCTGGGTCCAGTCACCTACCTTTCTTTAGGTAAAGCGAAAGATGACTCGGATAAGTTGGCTTTATTGGAGCAATTATTACCTGTTTATGTGCAGTTGCTTCAGTTATTGGCAGAGCAAGGAATAGAATGGGTGCAAATAGATGAACCTATATTAGTCACTGAGCTTAATGAGTCGTGGCAACAGGCTTTTAAGCAAGCGTATGCGCAATTAGAAACTAGCCCAATCAACATTCTTTTAGCCACTTACTTTGGTCAATTGAAAGAAAACCTGACTCTGGCCTGTCAACTTCCTGTTAATGGATTACATCTGGACACGATTAATGCCAAAGACGAATTGGATCAAGTACTCACATGCCTGGCTGATGATAAAGTGCTATCGCTGGGCATTATCAATGGGCGTAATATTTGGAAAACAGACCTGCTAGCCACTCTGGATTGGCTAGAGCCGATTCATAAAACGTTACAAGAACGCCTCTGGCTGGCACCTTCATGTTCATTACTGCATGTGCCGGTTGACTTAAACAATGAGCAAGACCTGGATGAAACCATTCAATCCTGGCTGGCATTTGCGGTACAGAAACTGACAGAACTAGAGACCCTGGCCAAAGCTTTAAATGAAGGACGTGACAGTGTCTCCCAACAATTATCTGCTAACGCTGAAGCCATTAAAAGCCGTCAACAATCCAAACGGGTGCATGATGCTACAGTTAAACAACGTGTCAGTGATATTGATGAAGCAATGGGGCAGCGTGATTCTGCTTATCCTCAACGCGCAGCAATCCAGGCTAAGAGATTAGAACTACCGCTGTTCCCTACCACGACCATCGGCTCATTTCCACAAACCATCGAGATCAGAAAAACCCGCCGCGATTACCGGCTTGGACTCATAAATGCTCATCAATACCAACTCGCCATGCAGGAGGAAATTAAAAATTGTGTGCGCGAACAGGAATTATTGGGGCTGGATGTTCTGGTTCATGGTGAAGCCGAAAGAAATGATATGGTCGAATACTTTGGTCAGCAATTAACCGGCTTCAGTTTCACCCAATTCGGCTGGGTACAATCGTATGGTTCTCGCTGCGTTAAACCGCCGATTATTGTCGGTGATGTTTCTCGTCCGACTGCAATGACAGTTGATACGACTCAATATGCGCAATCGTTAAGCAATAAGCCCATGAAAGGCATGTTAACCGGGCCTGTCACCATTTTAAACTGGTCGTTCGTGCGTGATGATCAACCCCGTTCGGCAACCTGTCTGCAATTGGCATTAGCCATACGCGATGAAGTACTGGATCTGGAGCAGGCAGGTATTCAAATCATTCAGATTGATGAAGCCGCTTTAAGAGAAGGGCTGCCCTTAAGACAATCGCAATGGAAAGCCTATCTGGACTGGGCGACATACGCGTTCAGAATCACGGCCAATGGTGTCAGGGATGAAACCCAAATCCATACTCACATGTGTTATTCGGAGTTTAATGACATCATCGCAGAAATTGCAGCAATGGATGCGGATGTAATTACCATTGAAACGTCACGTTCGGACATGGAATTGCTGGATGTGTTTGACCAGTTTGCTTATCCCAATGAAATTGGGCCTGGCGTTTATGACATCCACTCCCCCAATATTCCCTCTATCGATTCTATGGTGGCATTGATGGAAAAAGCAGCGCAACGCATTCCTGCGCAAAGGCTATGGGTCAACCCTGACTGTGGCTTAAAAACCAGAGGCTGGGATGAAGTAAAACCAGCGCTGAGTAATATGGTGGCTGCAAGTAAGTTGCTGTCTGAGAGGTATCAACGTTAAATAAGCGATAAAAACGGGGCGTAGGCTTTAGCCTACATAAATCGCCTGTGTGTAGGCTAAAGCCTACGCCCCGATTTTATAATGCCCTGCTACTTTAGTAATACACTTCGTACTTCAGTTCATACGCCTTACTTTTATTAGTTTAACCTGCTAACCAATGCTCTTGATAATGATCATAGCCATACTGCTTTAAGCGTTGTAAATTCTCAGAATCAAGCCAGTAAATATCAGGAAAATTATAGCCATTAAAACGATTTGCTTTCACTGAAGTATAGGCTCCTACCTGTGGAAAATGTATTTTATCGCCTATCTTAAGCGCCTGTTTAAAACGGTATTCTCCAAAAATATCACCCGCTAGACACGTTGACCCGACCAATATTGCCTTATGTTTACCTTGCGGGTCATTTTGTAAAATATTGGGCTGACGCTGATATTCAAAAACTTCGGGATTATGGTTAATGGAGGTATCCAGTACCGCCACCATCTTGCCATCACTGTCAAAACAGTCCAGCACTGTTGCAAGCAAATCCACTGCATCACCGACCACGGCTTTACCCGGCTCAATATACACTTGTAAATTATATTGATGACGTAAAGTTAGCACCAGATCAATAAATAGCTGATGATCTTCAATCGTATTAAATAAATACCCTCCCCCTAAATTCAACCATGCTAACCGGGAAAAATGCTCACCTAACTGTCGCTGTAATTTATCAACTGTCTGTAATAGAGGGGCATAATCAGACTGGGAAAATACCGTATGGATATGCAGTCCAGAAAGACCATTAAAACTGTGCCGATTAATCTCATCAACACTAACACCTAACTTGGAGTGCAAACGACATGGATCGAAACGCTGATCAGCTGCAAAAGAAAGTTTAGGATTAATACGTAAGCCTGCTGAAAAAGTTTGCTCACCCTGCCTATCGAATAATTGCCGCTGATTAACAGAGTTAAAGCTAATATGGCTACACAACTGATTTAATTCAGCTATTTCATTAGGCCGAATACCAGGCGTAGTTAAGTGTATACCCTGTTGTTTAACTACGACCTCACTGGCAATTTTCGCCTCAAATAAGGAGCTCACTGAAAAGCCATCAATATGCGGTTTTAGCCATTGCAAAACCGGGATAAAAGGGAACGCTTTAATCGAATATAAAACCCGGCAGCCCGATTTTTCTCGCAAATAATTTAAGGTGTTTACCGAGTGGTGCAATGCTTCCTGACTGATCACTAATGCGGGGGATGTAGAAGGGGTTATTGACGCTTTATTATGCATATAATATTATCGTCCTCTGCCTGCATAAATATCCGTTTCTGTCATCACTTTATCCATATAAATATCATATTTTTGCATACAGACTTGCTCGACTAACTGACAATTAAAACAAATTCCGATTAATTTACAACTCGCTTTCAGTCGTGTAAATAAGCGGTCATAGTAACCTGCCCCATTTCCCAGACGGCCCCCTTGTTTATCAAAAGCAACACCGGGTACAACGACACAATCTATCTGTTGTGGACTCACTTCCTTACCCGCTTCACCCCAGCGTGCCTTGGGTGGCTCTAGAATACACCAGGTGCCTTCGACTAACTCTGACAAATCCTGTAAATACCATAAGCCTAGATGGTTATTTCCCTGACTATCTTTTGTGCAATACGGAATAACTATTTTTTTGTCCTGCTTTAATAATTCGTCTAAAACACTCTGATAAGTATGAACTTCAGAGCGGCAATGCAAGTACCATAATACAGTCTCAGCCTGTTGATATTCTGTTAGTTGCAACACGGTATTGTTTATTATTTGACTTAATCGTGCCTGGTCTTGTTGTGCATTACGCGCATCATAAGCTAAACGGCGTTGAATAGGTTTAGAGGGGGTCATAGAAATGGAAGGTTTGAATGATCTAAGAAAGTGTTAAAATTTAATTTGCTGATTGTAGTCACATAGGATGTGCTGAGGTACGAAGCGCATCCTATACTTGTCACCTTAACTCAATCGTTTTTACGGCTACACACTTAAGATGGGACAACTCCCTTGTAAAACGAGTAGGGTGGGCAGCTTTTTTTTGCCCACCATCAAGGTTGAATCTATGATGGGCACGGGATAAAGCTCCTTTGCCCATCCTACAGAGTAATATAGGCTTAATTAATAGCAGTAACGTAAAACGTGGAATCGAGAGGTATATTACAAAGCAGCAATAATTGCATCACCCATTTCTATCGTGCCCGCCTTAGAATCAGGGTTTAAATCAGGTGTCACAAACTTACCGTCATCTATTACTTTTTCCAGTGCAGCCTGAATACGCTTAGCCGCATCATTTTCACCTAAATGATGTAGCATCATCACACCCGCCATAATAACCGCCGCTGGATTGGCTAGGTTCTTTCCTGTTATATCTGGCGCACTGCCGTGCACCGCTTCAAATAAAGCCGCATCATCGCCAATATTAGCACCTGGAATAAGGCCTAAGCCCCCCACTAAACCCGCCGTTAAATCGGATAAAATATCACCAAACATATTAGTCGTCACCATTACATCAAACTGATGAGGATTCATGACCAGGTGCATACAGGTTGCATCGATAATTTTCTCATCAAATTCAATATCAGGATAACGCTCTGCAACTTCACGCCCAACATCCAGAAATAGACCTGAGGTATATTTTAAAATGTTCGCTTTATGGCATAAGGTTACTTTTTTACGACCATTATCTTGCGCATATTTAAATGCATATTCAATGATACGCTCAGAACCTTTACGAGTAACAACCGCTAAACTCTCCGCAACATCTTTCTCTCGTGTCAAATAATGCTCAAGCCCCATATAAAGCCCTTCAGTATTTTCCCTGACTACCACGATATCAATATCTTCAAATTTACTTTGCGCGCCTTTCCATGACCTTGCAGGACGAATATTGGCGTATAAATCATATTTTTGGCGTAAAGCAACATTAATACTTCTAAAACCTTTGCCAACTGGCGTTGTTAAAGGACCTTTAAACGCCACTCTGTTTTTATCGATAGATGCTAATGTTTCATCAGGAATCGGTGTCCCCTGTTTATCAAAGGCAGCCATACCCGCATCGGCTTCTTCCCAGTTAATTTTGACACCACTCGCATCAATGATTTTTACCGCCACCTCCATAATTGAAGGACCTATACCATCACCTTTGATTAATGTCACATTATGCATCTAGCTAAACTCCTAAACTTTAAATAGTAACGATCAATAATACACTATTTTAAATTTCTAATGTGTTTAGACTGTGAATAGCGGAGTATTTATTTTATACTTGTGCGAATAATTTTAAATATTGAATCCAATAATAAGGAAAGTTCCATGTCTAAACCCTTTATCTTGCATATGCTAACCACTGCAAAAAATCTGAGCCCTTTCGATGTTAATATGGCGATTGATGCAGGCTGGGGTGCTGCTGTTCCCTATATTAATGTAGAGCCTGATGAAGTGTGTGCACTCGTTCAAGATGCTATCTTTTCACGTAGCCCTAAAGGTCTAAAAAATACCGGGATTTTTATTGGTGGCCGGGATACCAAACAAGCAATGGATATGCTTAAAACGGCGAAAGATTCAATGTTTCCTCCCTTTCAAGTCTCTGCATTCGCTGACCCCAGTGGCGCTTTTACAACCGCCGCAGCAATGGTTGCCGCTGTAGAAGATGAGTTAGCCACAAAATTTTCTACAAACCTTGAAGGTAAAACAATACTGGCACTCGGTGGGACAGGGCCTGTTGGTCAGATTGCTGCAGTGCTCGCTGCTCAGGCAGGTGCCAGTGTAAAAATTATTGGTCGTCAATTAGAAAAGGCACAGCGCATTGCCGATTTGTGTAACCAGGAATTTGGTGCCGGCAAAATCCACATTACTGCAGGTGCTGACACTGAGAAAGCAGACTATATTCAGACAACTGATATTGTCTTTGCAACAGGAGCCGCTGGCATTGAACTATTAAGTGCCGAACTCATTGCCTCTGCTGCACAATTAAAAGTAGCAGCGGATGTTAATGCAGTTCCTCCCGCTGGTGTTGCCGGTTTAGATGCTTTTGATAATGGCAAACAGATTACTGGCTCTACTAGCGGTGCTGTAGGTATAGGCGCTTTAGCCATTGGCAATATTAAATATCAGGTGCAAAGTCAGTTATTAAAGCAAATGATTGAAGTGGAAGAACCACTTTATCTGCACTTTGAACATGCTTTTGCAGCAGCACGTGACTATATCAAATCCTCTAAATAAATTTACCCCTCAATGTGCTACACGTAGGGTATAGTTTTTATGTAGGATGGGTAAAGCCATAGCGTGCCCATCAGTTTTGATGGGCACGGAATAAAGCCCCTTTGCCCATCCTACCAAAGATAATTAACTTAATGGCAGTGATGGTGTGGCTGAAGCCCTGCCCTACATTTAAGAAAAAGAAAAAGAAAAATAAATACGATTACAACTCCCCCTGCATCTAGACAAAAACAAGGAACACACATGGCTAAAAGAAGTATTTTACATATGTTAGACCCGATGACCAATAACAGCCCATTTGATATCAATATGGCGCTAGATTGTGACTTTGACGTACTGATGCCCTATTCTAATGTGACATTAGATAGCGTACATGGACTCACTCAAGATGCTATTTTCTCACGTGGCCCCAAAGGTGTTAAAAAAACAGGTATTTTCATTGGCGGCCGTGATATAGGTGTCGCAGTCGATATGCTTAATAGCGCCAAAAAAGCAATGGTACCTCCCTTTGAGGTGTCTGTTTTTGCCGACCCGAGTGGCGCTTTTACAACTGCAGCGGCTCTTGTCGCTTGTGTGGAAAAAGAACTTAAAAACAAACACAATAAAAAATTAAAAGATTGTAAAGCACTGGTTTTTGGTGGTACAGGCCCAGTTGGTATTGCAACAGGGGTGATCGCCTCATTAGCAGGCGCGGAAACAATTCTGGTTGATCATATCTCAGCAGAAGCCGCTGATAATTTAGCCACCGAATATAACCGCCGCTTTGATAGTCATTTAACTGGGGCAGCTGCGACCTACGATGAAGATAAAATCAAGTTACTTGAAGGGGTTGATCTGGTTTTTTGTACCGCAAAAGCAGGTATTCAAATTTTAAGCCCTGAGGTATTAAACACCGTCAGACAACTTAAAGTGGTAGGCGATGTCAACGCTGTTCCTCCTGCAGGTATCGCAGGTGTGCAGATGAATGATTTTGGTGCGCCATTAACTCATGCCAGTAACGCAGATAATGCAGTTGCAGTGGGGCCTTTAGCTGTGGGCAATATTAAATATAAAGTTCAACATGCTCTACTTTGTTCAATGTTAACCGCTGATAAACCTGTCTATTTAGACTTTAGAGCGGCCTTTGAAAAAGCCACCGAAATATTAAAGGATAAGTAGCCCAGATGTTTTTCCTCCACTGCCCATTATGGACGATGAGCAATGGAGAAAAGATAAACAAAGCACCACTATTCCCCCTGCTAGAAAAATAATTTACTTTTTACAGATCATTTCTGTCAATGAGTAGCCTTAACATTTAAAGCTTTGTGCATGCTAGCAAGCAATTGTTGTTGATCTATCGGTTTGGTAAAATAACCAAAAAAACCAATATTCTCTCCTTTATCAATATCTGCTGACATTGCATTGGCTGAAACCGCGATCACTTTTGTCATCTCATTAAGGTTATTTTTTTGTAATTGCTCAAAAACCTCAAAGCCATTTAT
>WTCN01000098.1 GCA_013138555.1 Methyloprofundus sp.
CTTAAGCTGATAGCCATAATACGAACTTTGGTGAGTATATAATGAATGATATTGATATGATGATGAATAGAGTCTTTAAAAAAGAGCGTGCGATCGTAGAGAAATCTAAAATTTTCATAGAGAGAAAGGATGTGAGCTGTGAAGAGTTACAGGAAGAATATACGCAATTACTTGATGCATATCAGTCACTACTCAACGAATCCTCAAAAATAACAAAAATTGGTGATATTAATCAGAGAAAGCTGTTTGATGCTAACTCAGAAGTTGAAAGTCAAAAAGAAAAGTTATATAAGTTATCCATTACTGATTATTTAACAGGGTGTTATAACCGGCGCTATATATTAGAGGCTTTGGAAGTAGAGTTTATGAAAAGTAAACGATACTCATTTAGTTTGAGTTGTATATTGATAGATATTGATGATTTTAAAAGAATTAATGATATATACGGGCATCAGGTGGGAGACTTTACTCTAAAAACAGTCTCTGAGATAATTCAGGACGTTATTAGGGAAGTTGATGTATTTGGGCGTTATGGAGGGGAAGAATTTCTTATTATTTTGCCAAATACCCAGGCATGTGATGCCGCTATTGTGGCAGAGAAGGTAAGAAAAAAAATAGCCCAACTTAAGTTTGAAACGGGGAGTCAAGAGGTCGGACCTTTTATGTTAACTCTGAGCTTAGGGATTTCCGATACTCACTCTGGTAATCCTAAAACAGTAGAGGAGTTACTTTGTCATACAGATAAAGCACTCTATCAGGCTAAAGATAAGCATAAAAACCAATATGCTATTTATCCATAATGCTGCCGCTACTTTTACAGGCAGGATTTAATATAAGCAGAAGTCACTGTATCCATCGTAGAGATATGATTAATATACCACTCAGGCCAAGTGCGTCTCACGTAAATAGTTAAAGCCTCCAGGTCCGCATTTTCCTGCCAGGCAGTAATGATAGTTTCCAGACCTTGCAGTGCTTCAATATGTTCGCCATGGTGACAATGAAAAGCCGGAAAATCATGGGTTTCCATTAATGTATTTTCTCGCGCAAAATGTGCCTTAGTATGCTCTAACCATTGCTCACATAACTCGGTTATTTTAGCGCCATTATTATCAGCAATGGCAGCACTGACACAATTAACAATCGTTAATTCTTCACGATGCACATCGTTCATTGCATCCATAGCAACCAGGGGGATTTGTTTAGCCTCTAATACATTGTTATTTTCCATATGGCTTGTACCTGTTTCATTATATTGCGTGATTGATAAATTTTCCTGATGCATCACTCTACTCTTAGGATAGAATGCTGTTGCAATAGAGCATATAAAGGAGTGTAGCACATAATGCTAAGAATAATACACACGGCTGACTGGCACTTAGGACACCATTTACAAGGTGTATCACGAGACTATGAACATCAGCAGTTTCTGGATTGGTTATTACTGCAACTCGAACAGCGACAGGCTGATGTGCTTGTCGTTGCGGGAGATATTTTTGATACGGCTAATCCGTCTGCCGCCGCTCAGGCTCAGCTATATGAATTTATAGTAAAAGTACGCAGAAAATGTCCGAAAATCAATATTATTTTGCTGGGGGGGAACCATGACTCGGCCGCCCGTCTGGATGCGCCAGGTGCATTATTCAGTGCTTTGGGAGTATCGGTCATCGGTGGCTTAACGAGAAACCCGCAAGGCGAACTTGACTGGCAACGATTGCTGATTCCACTCAGCAATGCTCAGGGAGATATAGAAGCCTGGTGTGGTGCGATGCCTTTTTTGCGTCATGCTGACTTACCTAACCCGGAACAATCAGACGACCCTTTAATTGCAGGTGTTAAAGAGCTGTATAGCCAATTAATGCAACAGTTAAAACAAAAGGCTGTGAATGATGAGGCGTTAATATTAACAGGGCATTGTTATATGGTCGGTGGTCATTTATCGGAATTAAGTGAGCGTAAAATACTGGGTGGCAATCAACATGCCTTGCCTGTGGATATTTTTCCCGAGCAAATTGCCTATACTGCGCTGGGGCATTTACATAGTGCGCAGACAGTCGGGGGAGATGAATCCGTGCGTTATAGTGGCTCACCGATACCCTTGTCTTTTGATGAGCAGCATTATCAGCACCAGGTTTTGCAGGTGGACTTGCAGGCTGATAAAAGCACCGTGACTACGGCTATTCTGGTGCCTCGCTGTGTTGATATGATACGCATACCCAATGGTCAGCAATACTGTTCTTTGGCAGAGGCGCTTGAGCAGCTGGAAAACTATAAATTTGCTACCGGGCTGGCCGATTATCAACAGCCGGTATTGGAAATGCGCATTGCTCTGGAAAAACCAGAGCCAGGCTTAAGGCAGCAAGTTGAACAATGTGTCGCTGATTTACCCGTACGTTTGTTAAAAATCAGTATTGCCTATTCTGGCAGTGGTAAGGGCCTGGCTGATATTGTAGAAGAGGAGCGCCTGGAAGAGCTACAGGCGGAGCAAGTGTTTCAGCGTTGTTACCAAAATAAATATGAATCGCCTGCCTCGGATGAGATATTGGCACTGTTTAATGAATTACATGAAAGCCTGCAAGGAGCTGAATAATGCGTATATTAGCCATTAGAGGGAAAAATCTGGCCAGTCTGGCGGGTGATTTTGAAGTGTTACTAGAAGAGGGTGTATTGCAACAGGTTGGTTTATTTGCTATTACCGGGCCAACGGGAGCAGGTAAAAGTACCATTCTGGATGCCATGTGCCTGGCACTTTATGATCAGATGCCGCGCTTACCTGATGGGCATAGTGTTGCCATTGGGCATAAAGATGAAGATGAGGCGGTACGCGTTAAAAGCAATGATGTCAGTTCTATTTTGCGTCGAGGAACTGCGAGTGCGCATGCGGAAGTTGATTTTATCGGTCAGGATAAACACACTTACCGGGCGCGCTGGGAAATCAGCCGTGCGCGGGGTAAAGTGAGTGGTCGTCTGCAAGCGCAGAAAATCAGCTTACAGAATTTGCAGAGTGAAGAAAAAATTGGTCAGGGCAAAAAAGATACACAGCAGGAGATTATTAAGCGCATCGGTTTAAATTTTGATCAGTTCCGTCGTTCGGTATTGCTTGCTCAGGGAGATTTTGCCGCGTTTTTAAAAGCTAAAAAAGATGAGCGCTCCAGTTTGCTGGAAAAAATCACCGGTACTGATATTTACAGTGAGCTATCTATTGCTGCATTTGAACGCGCCAAACAGGAAAAAGCTCACTTAGATAATATTCTGGAAAAATTAGCGGATAAAGTTCCCTTGGCTGCAGAGCTCAGAATCGAACTGGAACAAGAAAAACAGCAGCTTGCCGAGCAGTTAGCTGCGTTGCAACAAGGCTTAAACGATAAGCAACAAACCATGGCCTGGTTTAGCAAGCAGCTAATACTCAAAAAAGAACAACAAGACGCGCAAGAAAAAGTTCACCTAGCTCAGCAGCAGTGGGAGAGTAATACAGCCGACAGAGAGCTATTGCTACAAGTTGAACAGGCCCAGCCCTTAAGGCCATTATTGCAGCTAGAACAAAGCCTGGAGCAGGAATATCTGGAAGCGGCTCATAAACTTGGTGAAAATCAGCATGCTCTGGAAAAAGCCGAACAGAGGCTCAGTGCTGTAGCAAAACGTGCCAGCGAACTTAATCAGGAATTTATCAATACCAGGCAACGTCATGCAGATGCACAGCCTTTATTGATTGCTGCCCGAAAATTAGATACCCGGATAGAAGATAGCAAATCGCGCTTAAGTCTGGCAAAAAAGACAGGCTCAGAGCAGCAGGAAAAATATCAAACAGCTGTGACAGCCTATGAGACGTTTAACAGGCAAAAAGATCAGCAAGAAAATAGCTTACAACAACTGAGTATCTGGCAAGAACAGCATATCGCTATTCAGCCATTAGCAAATGAATGGGCGCGTTGGGAGACGGAAATAAAAGCCTGCATGACGCTGAATCAGGAACAGCAGCAAGATATGCAAAGTCTCTCTGAGCTACAGGGTAATATCACTCAGCAACAAAACAAGCTACAGGGTTTGCAAACCGATAGTCAGCAGACATTAGCAGAAAAAAATAAGCTGGCTAGCGAGTTTGATCTGTTGGAAAAGCAAGTGCTAGCTTTACCGCTTGCTGAGTTGCACCAGCAAAAGTCTCAACTGGAAGGTGAGCAGGAAATGCTCAATACGGCATTGCTATTAGCAGAAAAGGGACTGATTGAACAGGCACAGCTGGGGCAGGATCAAGCCGCGTTAAACACTGCCGCAAGTTCAGTAGAAGAAGCGACTGTGCAAATAGAGCAATTGCATAAGCAGCAAGCCGTTAATCTCATTCAGTTACAGGAAGCGCAACAGGCATTTAATTTAATGCAGGCAGCGAGTGAGAAAACGGCTGAAGAATTACGTGCTTTATTAAAAGATCAGCAGCCCTGTCCAGTCTGTGGCGCAGAGGAGCACCCCTGGGCCGGGTTATTACAGCCTATTCAACAGCCAATATCAGAGCAGCAAAGCAGAGTCAATACGCTGCAAACTGAAAAAGAGCAGCTGATTAAAGACTTAAGCGAGCAACACAGCCTGGTTAAGCAAGCGGAAAAGCTTAAGCTGGACTTAGTTTCGCGTATCACCGACACTCAAACACAGCAAACCAGTTTGATTCAACAATGGTCATTGATTACACTGGATAACAAGCCGGACTGGGCAGCTATTCAGCAAGCCTATGTGAGCGACTTAACAGAGCAGAGCAAGGCTTTAAAAGCTGAGTATGCAAAAGCGAAAAAGCAGGAGACAGTTGCTTTAAAGCAGCAAACAAAGCTTAATGATTTGCGCAGCCAGACTGAGCAACTGAGTCAATTATACACAAAGCAAATCGCTGCAATCGCAGAGCTGGATAAGAAAATTGCACTACAAAATAGTACTTGCCTGGCAAAAAAGGAGGTTTTACAGCGCCTTGAAACCGAGCAGGATAATTTATCAGTCGTGCTTAGTGTGCCTTTTAAAGGGATAGAGAATTGGCGTAAGCAATTGATTCAGGCGCGTGATTCATTTGTACAGGAAATTGCCAATGAAGTCAGTTTATGGCAGAAAAAATCAGCACAGAAAATGCTGATTCAGCAACAATTACAGGCTTTAGAAAAGCAGGTTCTGGCCGCTGAATCTGAACAAATGCATCAGCAAACGCTTTATACACAATATCAGGATGATTTAGAGCGGCAGTCTAGGCAATATGAAGGCTTAGTGCTAGAGCGCAAGCAATATTTCAATGCTGAGCGAGTCGCTGATTATGCTGTAAAAATTGATAAACAGTTGCAACAGGCAGATAAGAATAAGCAACAGGCAGAAGCAGAATTGCAGGCTGTTAATATGGATATTAAAACCTATGCTAATACACAGGAACATTGGCAAAAAGAACGACAAAGACGTGCAGATAAAAAAACGATTGCAGAACAGGAGTTGTTAGCGGCTCTGCAGGTACAGCAGATGAGCAAGCAAGAGCTACAGCAGTTATTGACTAAAGACAGTGCCTGGATAGTCGCACAAAAAGAAGAAAATCAGCGATTAACCACGCTGCTACAAGAATCCCAGGCAGCATTAACGGTTAAAACGCAAAGTCTGCAAGCACATGCAGGCGAGATGCCAGAGGAGCAGGAAGAAAGTATCCGAGAACAAATAAAACAACTTGTCGAGCAGCAGGAGAAATTAACTCAGGATAAGGAAAATAACAGCTTTGCTCTACGTAGTGATGATGAAAAAATTCGCTCTGGAAAAGCGTTGCAACAGCAATTACAAGCGCAACAACAGTGCTGGGAAAAGTGGGAAAGTTTAAATGAATTAATCGGTTCAAGTGGTGGGCATAAATTTCGTATCTTTGCCCAGGGCTTAACATTGGAAACCTTGCTGTCCTATACTAACAGGCATTTACAGGAATTTGCCCCGCGCTATCATTTACAGCGTGTTCCCGGTACTGACCTGGAATTACAGGTGCTTGATCGTGATATGGCCGATGAGGTGCGTAGTGTACATAGCTTATCAGGCGGTGAAAGTTTTCTGGTTTCACTCGCCCTGGCATTGGGTCTGGCCTCTTTATCATCCAATAAAACCCAGGTGGAATCGCTGTTTATTGATGAAGGTTTTGGTAGCCTGGATCAGGAAACACTGGATATCGCGATTGCAAGCCTGGATACACTACAGGCCTTAGGGCGGAAAGTAGGCGTGATTTCACATGTCGCTGTTTTAGTGGAAAGAATTGGAACTCAGGTTCTCGTTGAAAAGCTAGGAGGTGGGAAGAGTATTGTTTCGATTAAAGCCAATGCATAAAGCGTCGGTTGGATTAGCTTTTTTATTGCGAAGCATTAAAAAACGTTATCCGACAGGATGGCTACCTATAGGCTATGGTTATTTACTTAAAAATTTATCCAGCTGATTAGCAAATGCCTGCCGGTCGCTTTGGCTGAGTGCCGCAGGGCCACCTGTTTCTACACCGCTAGAACGCAGGGTATCCATAAAATCACGCATATTGAGGCATTCTTTTATATTGTTGGCGGTATATAGCTCACCCCGGTGATTAAGAGCATAGCTACCCTTTTCAATCACCTCTGCTGCGAGAGGAATATCACCGGTAATCACTAGGTCTCCAGTATCAACTCTTTTCACTATCTCATTATCAGCAACATCAAAACCACGGCCTACTTGAATAAATTTAATATAGCGCGAAGGGGGTAAACGGATAAACTGATTAGCAACAAATGTGATTTGTATCCCGGTACGTTCCGCAGCCCTACATAAAATATCTTTCAGTACCACTGGGCAGGCATCGGCATCAACCCATATTTTCATCGTATAATTTTCCATTTTAACGGTTTTTAAAAAAAGTGTTGGCTAGCAATTTAAGATGGGACATTATAAATAAAGGAGTGCAAGCTTCGCTTGCAAATCAGGCAAAGCCTGACCTCCAATCGTCCCATTTAAGATTGATAAGCAAAGTTTTTTGTAACATTTATATCTATTGGGATGCAGATCCCGACGTTATTTATGATGCGATGGATGTCATAGCAGATTAAAATCCACTCTCCAAAACAATCCATTAAAGCAAAAAAAAGGGTGAAACCTCCAGGAGGCTCCACCCTTTTATCTTTCATCCTATACAGGGAGAAAGCTGACCTGCAATAGCAAGCCAGATCACGATCTAATCATTAGATCGCTATAATGTTCTCTGCTTGAGGACCTTTGTCGCCCGATGTCACAGTAAACTCAACTTTTTGGCCTTCAGCTAGAGTTTTGAAACCCGAACCAGAAATAGC
>WTCN01000204.1 GCA_013138555.1 Methyloprofundus sp.
GATGAGCAGGAGACTAAGAATCAACGACAAGCCTCACCACATCATAGTCGTACCGCCAAATTCATCTGCAAGCATTGCCGCATCAGATGATAAATGACTACGCGCTAACGTATCATCGTAAATATCTAAGGGGACATATAAAAGATTGCTTAAGGCAATTAAACGGCAGATAAAATCATTCGCTTTAGCGGGTAAATAATATGCCGATAAGCCTAAAAATAGTGCGGTAAATCCACCAAATAATTGACTAAACAGCGAGTCAGCATACCATAAAGTGACAAAGAACATGAGCAATCCTAGGCCAGCAGTTAAATAGTGATCTTTATCCGTATACACAGAAAATAAAAACAGCAATAAGCCACAAATTAAAGAGCCTAGATAGCCTGCTGATAAAATAATAAAGCGACTGCCACCTGAAGAAATAACATGCCCCCCTTGCTCGGGGACGATTTGCAAGGAATGTACTGTGCCGCCTGTTAGCACGGTGGCAAAGGCATGTGAGGACTCATGGAAAAAAACCACTAATAGCTTTAGCGGCAGAAGTAAAACGGAGTGCCATGAAAGAGCAATTAAAATAATCAGGGTGATAAACGATAAAAATGTACGCATGCTTGCAAGGTTAGTTTAGGAGTTTTTTTTGTAACTTATCATTATTCACTTGCCTAGAGCAATACAAAAGTCCGTCATTCCTGCATGCTGTTAGCAGGAATCTAGGCTACACATTTAACACGATACCCTACAACGGCTTGTCCCGTCTTAAGTTTGTAGCCGGAATCTACATTAAGCATAGATTCCTGACCAACAGACTTCGGGAATGACGAACTTTTATCCTTATTTATCCGTCAATAATGAGAAGTTACATTTTTTTATAGAAATTATAACTTAAATATTTTATTGTTTTGCCTAAGTAGTCTATTATGCATAAACAAAAATAAACTTTTAAACACAGAGGGATTTATGACTTTTTCAATCTTAGATTTTTTACAAGATGCTGATGCAACGGCGAATATTCCTTGGGAAATAAAAAAATTTACAACTGGGGAAACCATTGTTAAAGAAGGCGATGAAGGGCAAGAGGTTTATTTTGTAAAAAAGGGAATAGTGCATGTTTTAGTGTCGATGCGACTGGATCAAGGGCTACGTAAAGATAAAGGCATAGGGAAACTCAGCGAAAATGAATTTTTTGGTGAATTAGCGGTCTTTAATGATAATACGCGTAGTGCCACAGTAGTTGCCGCAACGGACTGTGAAGTCATTGCTATTCAAGGCACAGCTTTACTTGACTATTTAGATGAGAATCCCGCAAAAGGCTATCAAATCTTACGTTATTTCTTTGAAAAAATTGCGCATAGAATGCGCTCAAATAATATTCGTGCGAATACCATTATGGAACTTTATTTGCATGAGTATACTGACGAGTAAGCCTTAGATATATCGCTTAATAAAAATCGCCATAGTGGCTTATGGCAAGGTATAATGGTCGGCTGAGAAATTTTTTGTATTATCAATTAGGTATGTTTAAAAAGACAGAATGAAAATCATCGCGATATACCCTGGAACTTTTGATCCAGTGACTAATGGACACATCGATATTATTGCGCGTGCGGCAAAGTTATATCATCAAGTCATAGTCGCCGTGGCGGTTAATCGGAATAAAACACCCTTATTTAGCATTGAACAGCGTGTTGAATTATTACAACAAGTGACCAGCCATTTTGATAATGTAAAAATTATCGGTTTTGATAACCTATTAGTGGACTGTGCTAAACAGCAAGGTGCTAATGTTATCTTAAGAGGTTTAAGAGCTATTTCAGATTTTGAATACGAGTTTCAATTAGCAGGCATGAATCGACGCTTATCACCAGAATTAGAAACCATGTTCTTAACACCCGCAGAGCAATATGAATTTATTTCTTCGAGTATGATTAAAGAAATAGCCCGCCTAGGCGGAGATGTTTCTGAATTTGTACCTCGAAGTGTACAACAGCAATTACTAGAAAAATTTAATAGAGGATAAAAATGTCACTACTTATTGATGAAGAATGTATCAACTGTGATGTCTGTGAGCCAGAGTGCCCAAACGGAGCGATTACCCAAGGAGAAGATATTTATATTATTGACCCTGATTTATGTACTGAATGCGTAGGTCACCATGACCTTCCACAATGTATTGAAGTATGTCCTGTTGATTGTATTGATAAAGATCCAGAAAAAGTGGAAGAGCACGACTCTTTATATCAAAAGTATTTAAAATTAACAGCTTAACATTTTCACCGTCTCTTACGTCCTACAATCATTTGTTTAAGGAATGAGATACTTGTTAAAAAGAGGGAGCATTTGCTCCCTTTTTTTTGCGATCATTCCACCCCCAATACCAAACACACATCATGGCACTATTACATTTAAAGAAAGTTTCTATCGCTTTCGGAACACATTTATTATTAGATCAAGCAGATTTTCAACTCAATGAAGGTGAAAGAGTTGGACTACTCGGTCGGAATGGTGAAGGCAAATCGACTTTAATGAAAATTGTCATGAAACAAATTCATGCCGATGCTGGAGAAGTGTGGTTAAAGCCTGAATTACGTATTGCTGTTTTAGAGCAAATGCCACATCTACCTGATGAAGAAACCATTTATGATGTAGTCGCAGGTGGTTTAGGGGATGTCGGCGAGTGGATTAAACGTTATCATGACATCACGCTGCACATGACCGATATGACCGATGCAGTGATGCAAGAAATGGGCGATTTACAGCACAAACTTGATGTGCATGATGGCTGGCAAATGCAACAGCGTGTAGAAAGTATCTTAAGTCGTTTAAAGCTTCCTGCCGAAACGAAAGTAAAAGGTTTATCAGGCGGCTGGAAGCGTCGTGTTTCTTTAGCAAAAGCCCTAGTGATAGAGCCAGAAGTTCTATTATTAGATGAACCGACCAACCATTTAGACCTAGACAGTATCTTATGGTTAGAAGAGCAATTGATTAGCTTTAAAGGCGCGATTTTATTTGTCACCCATGATCGCTCCTTTCTACAAAAGCTAGCCACCCGTATTATCGACCTAGACCGTGGGCAGCTGGTCTCATGGCCCGGTGATTATAAAGATTATTTAGTTAAAAAAGCGGCTGCTCTGGAAGAGGAAGCCACGCAAAATGCTCTATTTGATAAAAAACTCGCTGAAGAAGAGGTCTGGATACGCCAAGGCATTAAAGCACGTAGAACCCGTAACGAAGGGCGTGTTAGAGCCTTAAAAGACTTACGCAAGGAACGTTCACAGCGTCGTAATGTCGTCGGTACGACCAAATTAACGGTCGCAAGTGGTGAGAATTCAGGTAAAAAAGTGGTTGAAATGACGGATATTAATTTCAGCTACCAAGATAAAACCATTGTTAGAAACTTTTCTACAGTGATTCAACGTGGCGATAAAATCGGTTTAATTGGTCCGAATGGCGCAGGAAAAACCACTTTCTTAAAGTTACTCTTAAAAGACCTAGAGCCAGATTCAGGCACGGTAGAACAGGGGACTAAGCTACAAGTTGCCTACTTTGATCAGTTACGTGAAGAACTAGATCCAACCATCAGCGTAGCGGATACCATTGCAGGGGGTAATGACCATGTGATGATTAATGGTGAACCACGCCATGTGATGTCCTACCTAAGTGATTTTCTTTTTGCACCTGCACGTGCGCGTTCTCCTGTGAAAACCTTATCAGGAGGCGAAAAGAACCGTCTATTATTAGCTAAATTATTCACCAAGACGGCAAATCTTATTATTATGGATGAGCCGACCAATGATTTAGATATGGAAACGCTAGAATTACTGGAAGAGCGTTTAGTAGAATATCCAGGTACTTTATTAATCGTTAGCCATGACAGAGCCTTCTTAGATAACGTAGTGACTAGCGTATTAGCTTTTGATGGCAAAGGTAATGTGGATGAATTTGTCGGTGGTTATTTTGACTGGTTAAGCTACACACAAGCCCAAGCAAAAGCGGCACAGAAAAAAGTTAAAACAGAAAAGAAAGCCGCTAAAGTAGAAGCCGTTGCTACGCCAGTGACTCAGAAAAAACTCAGTTATAAAGAGCAAAAAGAGTTAGATGAATTGCCTTTAGAAATTGATGGCTTAGAAGCGAAGCAAACAGAAATCAATGAGCAAATGGCAGATGCTGATTTTTATAAGCAAGATCAAAATACCGTCAATAAAACCTTAGAAACACTGGATAAAACGAGTAAAGAGTTAGAGCAAGCTTATAAGCGCTGGGATGAACTAGAAGCGTCAGTCGGTTAATGAGTTAATTAATAGATTGCAATAAAGCTCTAGCTGTTTTATGATAACTGGCTGTTCAACGTTCGTTGAACAATCTAAAGATGGAGAGCTGGCCGAGTGGCCGAAGGCGCACGCTTGGAAAGCGTGTATACGGCAACGTATCAAGGGTTCGAATCCCTTGCTCTCCGCCATTTATGTTATTGATAGATATAATGTATTTGTGTTTTAAAATGATTTTTGGACCAATTTCGGACTAATGCTGGTTCAAACAAAAAAGGAAAATTCTTCGGTAATATGTCAATAAACAGTTGAGTAATGTCCAGAACAGAGGACGTGTGTATTACTCCCATCCCACCCTAAAACCGTTTAACTTTAGTAATCGTTATAAAATCAATTAACTTTTGCATCTGTATGTCAGTCATCGGTGAGCCACGTGCGAGTGATGTGTCAACACTATTCAGGACACAAGTTTACACAGCTTTTTGCTGTATTTCGTAATCAGCAGGTGACATAAATCATTAGCTGAATGACGTCGTTTACGGTTATAAAAAACCTCGATATATTCAAATATTTCTTGCTGCCTCTGACACGTCTAAATCTAAGCCCGAATGGTTTGTGCAATTCGCTGGAATTAAAGAAGTATGTACTATTAAAATTGTAGAATTATCTAATCAACTTGTACCAGTTGACAGATGCCTAGATAGTGAAGCTCTCGTGCCATTTGGGATCGCATCGCCACATATTGTACGCTTGACTTATTTGCAAGGGTTAGGGTTGCGGTTACAACTTGCTCCTGTTTTTATGGATACAGTCGTCGTAAAACTCGGAATAGACGAGCTATCTGATAGCAAGGCTATGCGCGCGCCCTCCTGAATTAGCTCATCACTATTCTCTAAGTTCCACAACCATGTCCAGTTGTACGCTAAATTGACCAGCGAGTTGTGTAGTCGTTATGGTTCGGGCATGCTTTCCAGTTTCACCGTAGAGTGCAATTAAAAGCTCGGACGCACCATCTATTACCACAGGCTGCAATGCGAAGTTTATATCAGAATTTACAACCCCTTGTAACTTTAGAATAGAGACTATCTTATCAAGATCGCCTATATCTGCTTTGATAGTGGCAAGCAAGTCCAACATAACATCCCGCGCAGCTAATTTTGCATCTTCTCCGCTCAAGTCAGTACCAACTTGCCCACGTATTTTACTAATCTGTCCGGAGACAAACAGAAGGTTCCCCTTGTGTCAGAATAGTTTTCGCCTCATTTGAAAATAATAACGTCAAACAGAGAACGTACAAGCGATGACCACTAAATATTCAAAAGAAAGAAAAGAAGCAATCATTAATAAAATGCTCCCACCTTCCAGCATGAGCGTGCCAGAACTAGCAAAACAAGAAAATATCCCTTATGGAACCCTCTACACCTGGAAGCAGATTTATATTGATAAGATCCAGCAAGATCAGAAGCCAAAGGCCGAAAGTACAAGCATTTCAACAAAACAATGGACAGCCGAACAAAAATTAGCCACTATTATTGAAACAAGCACTTTAAGCGAGCAAGAACGTCATGAATATTGCCGTAAAAATGGACTGTATAGTGCAGAGATAGACTCATGGAAAGCCGTTATCATTAAAGAGACAGAGAAAAGCGTGACACAAGTTAAAGCCGATAAAAATGAGCTAAAAAAACTCCGTAGTGAAAATAATAGCCTAAAAAAAGAATTGCACCGTAAAGAAAAAGCACTCGCCGAAACCGCCGCCTTATTGGTGCTTAGAAAAAAGCTGGATACGCTCTGGGAGGAAGACGGGGATGTTTAATTCCTCACTCAGAGCGCGTGCAATGTGTTGCATGGATCAATGAAGCGGTCTCCAGCGGCGCAAGAAAAGGTAAGGCGTGTGACATCGTAGGCATTAGTATTCGTACCTTACAAAATTGGCAAGTCAATGGCAACATAACGATGGATAAACGCTCTGATGCCATGCGCCCAGCCCCCAGTAATAAACTAACACCCAAAGAGCGTGATGCGATTTTAACCGTCTGTAATCAATCAGAATATGCCAACCTGCCACCGAGTCAGATTGTGCCTATTCTAGCGGATAAAGGAATCTACATTGCCTCAGAATCCTCCTTTTATCGAGTCTTGCATGAAGCTGAACAAATTCAACATAGAGGACGATCTAAAGAACGCAGAACGGTGGCTAAACCGACCAGCTATAGTGCCGATAAAGCCAATCAAGTCTGGACATGGGACATCAGTTATATGCCAACGCCTGTTACGGGGCAGTTTTATTATTTGTACATGATAGAAGACATTTATAGCCGTAAGATTGTAGGCGCAGAGGTTTATGCACAAGAAAGTGGAGAAGATGCCGCAGTCCTACTGGAGTGCGCTTTATTAAATGAAAAAAGTAGGCATAGCCAACTTGTTTTACACTCTGACAATGGAGCCCCCATGAAGTCACTCACCTTGCGTAGTAAAATGTATGAGTTAAACCTGACCAGCTCCTATAGCCGACCACGTGTTAGTAATGATAACCCGTACTCTGAGGCTCTTTTTAGAACAGTAAAATACTGCCCTGACTGGCCAACTAGCGGTTTTAATGGCCTTGAGGAAGCACGGGAGTGGGTGGCTGACTTTGTCAAATGGTACAACGATGAACACCGACACAGCCAAATAAAGTTCGTGACACCTGCACAACGCCATGATGGTAAAGACGAAGAAATTCTTGAAAAACGAGTGCAATTATATGCACAGAAAAAAGAAGAAAACCCAACTCGGTGGTCTGGAAAAACCAGAAACTGGGATAAAGTAGGCTTAGTTTCACTCAATCCTGATAGGGCTGGAGAAGCGGCTTAAATAATTTAGGCGAAAACTATCTTGAAAAACACCGTCTTAGCCATCAAGGTAAAAACACACCAACGACGTTCACAGAGTATATTTAGGTATGGATTGGACCACCTTCGATCTGAATTATTTACTCCCTCTATCTCTTCTAAAAAGTGGATCAAGCAATTAATTTCTTTTCTTCAACCCAAAAATACACATAATGTTGTTTATAATAAATCCATTATGGATTGACTTTTTTTGTCATGTACAGAGGGAAAAAATATAGGATGTGTTGAGGCACGAAACGCATCTTTCTTGCCTTTGATGCGTTTCCT
>WTCN01000109.1 GCA_013138555.1 Methyloprofundus sp.
TAAAATTTCACGCTGCAATCTGAGTAATTTTTCAGCCTGCTCGGTTGTTACACTGTATTCAGACCTTAAAGAAATAACTTGTGATTCCATATTTTTTGCCAGTATTCCAGTTTACTTACATTATATAGCATAGTTTCAAAAAAAATCTATTTAGCCCAGCTCTAACAAATAATCAGCATTTTTCATTTGTCAGTTTACACTTTCGTTTTGTAGCCCGTATGAAGCTTCAGTGTAACACGGGAAAGCAGTGCTTCGAATGCCCCGTATTACGCAAGCTCCATACGGGCTACTTTATATTTTTATGTTAGATAAGAAATCAAAGTGTAAACTACTTTCATGGTTATATGAAGGATCCCTTCAGGATATGTAAATATGTCTGCATTTACCCCAAATTCAGCTCTTATGTAAGTTCTCACATTTTTTCATGCATTTCAATATGAAGTAAATAGCGGAATGAGGCATAGTGGCAATGACAAAAATTCTGGGTTACGTTATTTCGCGGAGCTCAATAAGCTAACCCATCCTACGTGCTATTCATATTGTTATTGCCTTAGATAAAACAATCCGTTTGTGCTTAGAGAAACGTGTTGAAAAAAAACAGGGTAGATAATAGCTCCCCCTCACAACAACATCCTTTCCAAAGGACTATTCTCAGGCATTTCAATCCCCCGCTCACTTTCCTTATTGCATAAGCTAACAATTCGCTCAGCTTTCTCCCTCAATACCTGCTGAGCTTGCGCATTCTCTTTAATCCCTTCCTGCACCTCTACCTCTAGAGTTTGCAACGCAGCCATAAAACCCTGGTTCAAGCCCTTTAACGCGGCTTTTTCTATCGAAGGCTTGAGCTTTTTCTGTAAAAAATAAGGAAATAACCAAGCAATGGCAATTAGCATCGTACTATTGATGGCAAAGTCAGTGCCCACATAATGAGGTATGGCGGCTAAACTTCCCTGATAAAATTGTATAAAAACCTGATACCCTACCCAACCCATTGCGGCAATAGGTAAAATAACTTCTGCGAATTGAGCGACTTTTATCAGTGATCGCTGCATGATATTACCCGGTTTAATCAGTGCCTTGCGTACCGATAATAAGGTTTTTTCCTCTACTACTTTTTCGCTATTCGCCCTAATGGGTAATAATAGTCGCTTTAGCGGCATCACGGAAAGCTGCAAATGATCCGCTTGTAATATTAAAGCGTCCAGAACATCATCAAAACGAGACTGTGCCCATTTATCCCATACGCGGTGATGCAAATACGGCTCTGTTGCTTTATCAACTAGTTCACTGCTTTGTACTGCATAATATCCTGCCATTTGCTGGATTGGTAAAATACTTGCTTCCAGAATAAGCCTTTCCAGATCACGCCATTGGCTTTTCCAGAAAGCGCTGAGCTCTTGTGTTGCATTGGCTGGCCCTAATGTACTGATAGATGATTGTAATACTTTACTTAATTCAGCTTTGCGTACCTGTACGCCTCTTAATTCTAGCTGCTTAATGGTATTTTCTGTTGCCAGGCCTTGTAATGTAATCTGCAAACTATCAAATTCATCAATTGTTTCAACGGTCTTATCACTTGCACAGCAGCTTTGATAAACCAAAGGGTTATTAAAACCTGCCTTTTCCAGTTGTTTGATAAAATCCTGATACTGCTCAACCTGCCCCCGATCGGATTGATTTAAGGCAAATATCCAGGCATGTTTTCCACCTTCCGCCTGTAATATTTGCCAGGCTTTATTATCACGATAACGCTCGGGACTGACCACGTAAATCAGGACATCAATATGCGGTAACCATTCTAAAACCAGTTGCTGATTACTTTGCTCTGTACTGTCAAAATCGGGCATATCAATCCAGATAATATGCTTATTATGTGTTTCGTTATGCTCGGCGATTTTGATTTTATCAACGGGCAAACGACTGGGTAAATGGGCAATTTCAACACTATGATGATGAAACAAGGTCACTTCTTTAGACGTTGGTCTGATCACACCGGTACGGGCAATTTCCTTACCTGCCAGACGATTCAGCAGGGTACTTTTACCTACGCCCGTGCCACCTAAAAAGGCGACAATTAAGGGTCTGGATGTATTGTCAGTAAACAATGTATCCGGGGTTCGTGCATCATATTCCAGTAAATTTTTTAGCTCGGTCTCTGTCGCCCAGGCACTGCCCACTAGCTCATTTGCCCAGCTCTTAGCCTGTTGGACTAATTCAGAGTATTCGTAATCCATGTCTCTTTTCTTCCAGTTGTGCCTCTGCATCAGCTAGCTGACGAGTAGAGATATTAAAATAAGTGTTTTGTTGCATTTTTTCAGGTAGCCCTGTTAATGCCTGTTGTAATACCTGAGTAAATAACAGACGCTTGACGGTATTCAATTGCTGTTGTTTTAATTCCGCTTCGGCACGGTGTAAATAGCTTCCTATCGCGCTTTCGGCTAAATAAGAAGTCACCGCTAACATAGCAGGCGCGAGTATTAAATCATGCAAACCTATCCCGCCTGCCTGTACAGCCAGAGCCAGTAGAGCCGCATCCGTTGTGACCCGTGTTGCACGTAGACCATTTAAAATAGCAGGATGTTCTTCTAATTTATGATATAGACTTTGGGCAGTCTCTTCTATTTCTTGCTTAAAACCTTCATGATAAGTCTGGGTATGTTTCTCGAAGCGTTTTAAAATAATAGTCTTATCTTGTCTTAACTGACTATTGACTGACTTCCACCATTTATTATTACCTTGCGTCAGTTCAATCTGGTCTAAAATATTATCCCCTAACTGCAGAAAAATATGTTCGGCTATTTGCTGTAAAACAACGGTTTCCATCGTTCCAGCATAGGCTCTAGCATATTTTTTTGTCCCTACAGAAAAAACTTTTCTTAAAGGCCAGGCAAGTATTTTTCTACTTTGTGCGATAACCTTTGCCACCCCAGGTACTTCCAGCAAGGTCAATAACTGAGCCAGAGCATTTTGAAAGGTATCATAATGATGTGGATGGTTCAAATAATCCCGCTGATAATCACTAACTGCTGCTTCAATGACCTTATCTATTAATAATTGCCACTGAACCTGCGCATCTTGTTCAGATTTAATCGGTGCTAACCAGGCTTGCCAATACTGTTTAATAAAATCGATTGCCGCATTATCCTGCTGCTTACGCTTTACTTTTTGAATGTTATTTTCTAATAATCTTACTAGTTCAGTTTGCTGTGCTTCTGTTTCTCCTTCTTTACTAAAAAGTATCGGCATTATGCTGGGTAATTTATCGCCATGAACCTGTTGCCAGCGCTCTTTGAAAGATTCAATAACTATAGATTGTGAGTCAGCAACCAACTTATTCAGTACCACCAGAACGGGCTGATTAAGTGATTTTACCAAAGCCATGGTATCCCATACGGATTGGTCAGCATATTTTTCTTTACTGACAACCAATACCAACACATCAGCAAGTGCCAGAGTTTTTAGTACCCCTTGTTGATAGCTATGTGCATCAATCGAATCAAAATCCGGGGTATCCCACAATAGACAGGCGGGCAACAAATCAGTCGTCATGTGTGTAATAGAGTAGCTGCTGTATTTTTCAGGGCTTAAGGAGAATTGCTCGACTTTCTGGAAACCGGAAAAATGCTCTGCAACCCCGGCTAAAATGTCTGCACTCAAACCCAATGCAAAGCCTTGTGGATGTACGGTAAAGCCAGCTAACGGACTAACTCCTGCAGCGTGTTGGTTGAGTAATAAATTGACAACAGTACTTTTACCCGACTGGGTTGGGCCAATGACAGCAATATTTAGTGCGGCTCTTCTTTGGTCGATTAATTGCCCTTTATGTAAAAAAGATTCGATTAAGGTTAATTGTTCAATGCAAGCCTGAAAGGCAGTCCATTGCGTACTTGACTCAGCTAATCCAGACTGAATAATCTGGTAGCGCTGTTTTAAAGTTGTAATAAATTCCAGCATTGATTTAGGCTTATGTAATATAATTACTTAGTAATTTACTATGTTTAAGCCTAACTATAATAAAGCAGGCTCAGACGAACTACCATTATAATAAAATATAAAAGACTTACCGAGAGGATTTTTTAAAAATGCGTTTACTTTCTATTATCATTATTTCATTTAGTATTTTAATCTCTACAGGCTGCAGCAAAGGCAGCCAGATAAATGGGCGTAGTTTCAAAACCGCTTTAAAATCAGTCAAAATGATAAAAGGCCGCCTACCTCAGGAACAAAGAGTTGCCTTTGAGCTATCTTTTTGGGCAATACGTGCTGCTTATAGAAAAAACTCAGAATTTCTGGATATCGTTGGTGGAAAATCAGCTGATGAGTTAATTGAAGCCGGAAAAGAAGTTTTTGCAAAGCGTAAAGCAGAAGGTTTTGAGGAATATCAGCAATATGCAAACTGGGATGAGATGATGACCAAATATGCACAAGAACGTGAAGCGCAAAATATTAAAAAGAAACACGAACCTAGAGATGCTGAAAACAGTGTATTGTACAAACTATAAGGCGTTCCTTTTATAGTCATGTAGGGTGGGTAAGTTTTTTTGCCCACCAAATATTCTTACAGCACGTAGGCTGGGTTAGCTTATTGAGCGCAGCGAAATAAGCTAACCCAGCATTTACCCCCAAATTCATATCCAGCGCAAAAGAAAAAGGGTCAGGCTCGATTGATATTGCCTTTTTTCTTAAATAGCTCAGAGCGTCTATCTCCTCCGCGAGACTTTGGCTGAACTTGCCTGGCCATCATCTTCTCAACTTTAGCTTTAAATCTATCATCCCCTAAAACCCAGGCTTTATTCGTCGCTGCCCTAATCGCTTCTATATCTGCTGCAGGTATATGTTTTTCAAATAACGCATGATACTTTAACCTACGGGATACATTATCAGATCCTAATGCTTTATAAGATGCGTGAGGAATTATCAACCTATCTTCCTTTCCTAGTGCATTGTGACGGTAACTCGACCAGGAGTATTCCGCTGGATCTTTTACCATCCCCGCACGCACAGGATTTAATTCAATATATCGACTGCACGTCAGTAAATAACCATCGCTATCAAGCAAAGTAGCCTTGTTACGTTCAGCTAAATTTACGGTAAAGAAATATATACCGCCTTTTAATTTAGCTCTTATGTAAGTTTAAGTTCTCACATTTTTCTATGTATTTTAATATAAAGTAAATAAGGGAGAACAAAGCATAGGTAACCGTTCAGACCCCCAGCTAAAAAAACAGCACTTTTCCTTAAAAATCGTCATAAGTTATTGAAATATCATTTTCTGGTTACAAAAAGACCAAATTTTCTGAGGGGGCTGAAGGGTTACAAGCATAGTGGCAACGACAAAAATTCTGGGTTACGTTATTTCGCGGAGCTCAATAAGCTAACCCAGCCTACGCGCTACCCGATTAGGCTGAGTTGTAAATATTGACCTCACACTAACTTGTCATGTTTTTCTGTTTTACACTAATAAGCGCGAGTGTAAAAAATAATAGGCTGGAATACAATACAACTCCTTCCCCCGTATCACGTGATATTTCACAACTGGAATAATGTAAATATGGTATTGAATTATGATAACTATAAAAAAAAAGCATTACTGGAACAAGCTCAATTAATATAGCAACCGCTATACCTATTAGCCATGCCCACCATTTATCCTGATAGCCTAAAAAAAATAAAAAAACACCCAATATCGTTAATATTGAACTTAAAAGTAAATACATTGTTGGGTCATGTGTTGTTGTTATTGCCCAAGTGCATCCTAGCGCATTGGATGTGGACAACATTAAAACAATTACAAATAATACTTTCATTTTTAAATTTATATTAACAGCACGTAGACTGGGTTAGCTTATTGAGCTCCGCGAAATAACGTAACCCAGCATTTACCCCACCTCATATCCAGCGTAGTTGCCCAATGCCTAGGATAAGCCTTTCGCTCAACCCAAAGGTGAAACGATGAATAAGG
>WTCN01000173.1 GCA_013138555.1 Methyloprofundus sp.
TTTCATCTATTTGCGCACTTTCCTGTTCGGTAATATGTTCAAAGGGGCATCTTGGAGTATCTGAAGTTGTCATGGTGTATTCTCCTGTTAATTCAATTTTTTATAACAAATATACTGCCCATAACAAGATCGTTTTACGCTAAAATTATCGCTAATAAATTTGCTATGGTTTAGAGTTTTTTGATGGGTTTTGGCTCCTTTATAATATTGAAAACGACTAAGTTCTACATAAAAAAACAGTTTCCTAGCCAGCGTACGAATAAGCATAATGATGGGTTTCGCAAAAAGATGCTCTACCCATCCTACGAGAAATTTTAAAATAACAAGTGTTAAAATAATTATGCACAGATACTTATACAAGACGACTCACTACCAGGGCTAATGACTACCTACGCAAATTATTCAATGTGTCCCGAAGATTTGAACCACTGATCATCTGATTGGCAATACGAAAACCTAATTCTCGATAAGCCTCAAACTGAACCTCATCAAAAAATTGATCTGCGGTACTTTCATCAGGAAAAGATTCGTGTTCGGCTTTATATCCTTTCACTTTAAAACTTAGCTTATTATTACTGTTATCTTTATCTCCGATTAATGTGGTCTTAAGGTAAATTAACTTTCCCTCGCTAGCGTCTGCATAGGTAATTTTAGCTATCATATACCCTTGTTTAGCGAATTTCGCACCTGGTGGATAAGCTGGTTTCTCTGGTTCAATCGGTAAAACATGATCAGGACTTGCAGTATCATCTACTACAACCCGAGCACCAAAGTCATCTTCAATCCTTCTGATCGTGGTCTGAAAATCGGAAAAAGAAAAATCAGGGTCCGCCCCACCATCGCATACAAGAATCAATTTCAAGCGTCTACGCACCAGTTCATAGACTCCCATATTTTCAAAATGTCCTCCGTCACTTAATTGAAGGTATGGCCGGTTTTCTGTAAACCCAAGAAGTTGCATGGCATTAAGGAAAGAATAAGCACCAGGTCTAAAATGGTTGGGGAGTTTATTTATCCCCATTGGCGTGTTGATTGGGTGGTGCGCCCAATAACCAAGACGCAAGTTCAACAGAGACATAACGAGTGATAGAATACGGTTACGTGTTAAGCCTTTTCCACCCACCCCAGAATTAGGGTTCGCTGCAGCGCCGGATATCGCAACAGCAGTTGCTAATGTCATTTGACCATCCATGTATTTGTCAGTACGCTGCCAACCAGTAGCGTTACTGCCACAATAAAGTGGTGAAAGTATAAAGTTATCGCCCCCACGATCTTTATAAACAAAATTCTTAGAGTTAACCAAAACAACATTGGTATTTATGATGTGATAGGGGCTTTTTGGATTATCAATATCACTGATATCCTGAATGTGTGCACAGTCTGCTCCATAAGCTGCCCCGGTACTATTTTCTAGCGCTTCATCAATATCCGGCATAAAAGTTTCCATTAGTCGGTCACGATAAAACCGGTGGAAGGATATATAATTAAGGTTGACACAGTATCCAGTGATTAAAGGAATTAAAATAATGACATAGATCCAAAATATAGAGCCTGCATATACAACCTCAGCAATCTGAAAAGCTGATACAAAAATACCATATAAAAATAACCCAGCACCTATCGGAACAATAATTCCAATGGGAACCTTCTTATCACTATTAACAGAGGAGAGAAATGAAGGTAAATGCATACCAATACCGACAATAATTGCAACAATACCTATTCCTATTGCTACCAGAGGCAGAGATGCAATGACAAAGGCTAAAGCAGCGAAAATCATTAATTTGGGTGATACTTTTTCTGCCCATCTACGCAAATCGTACAACCACTTTTTCTCTTCCTTGCAACGTGCGCGCATAAAATATGTAAATACGGAATAAGCAACTACTCCTAAGACCAGTATCCCAATGATAGCAACACCTACTTGCAACATAAGCTCATAGCCTAAATATTTATCAGACCATAAGGATTCTTTTGCAGTTGATATTTTTTCAAGCATTGGCTTTAACCATGGTTTATCAAAATCAACCCAAAGGAAAGTTTTACCTTGCAAAAATTCGGTAGAAGCTTTAAAACCCAGCATTAATATCAATGCCAGTATAGGTAGCCATACAATAAGATTAAGTAACGTACCGCGCAACACGACACCGATTGAAGAAAGAATGCTAATACCCTCTCCAGGGGAGAGATAATTCCCATGCGTCCTTATATAACGTAGCATATTTTGCTGATTTTTACTGGCCTCCAAGGCTGCATCCGGAGCCGGATCATCGGCTCCAAAAGGGAAAGTACCTTTACCAACCCCAAAGTGATCAGCATTTTCCTTGCTTTCTGAATTCGCTTTGTCACTCGCCAGCCAGGTAATGGCAGAACCAATATAACCGCCACCAGAAACAGTAGACAGATAATCGAATTTTTTTAACAAGTCATGATGAGCCAGTGCCTGCATTATCCCTAGAGAGAAAGTCGCAGAGCGGATACCGCCACCTGAAAAGGCTAACCCAGTAAGGTCATTTAGAGGTTCTTTTTGATCCGCTGTACTCACCTCTCCCGCTGGTGCATTTCTCCAGTTTAGAATGTATTGCTTTTCTTGGTCCAGCAATATTTTTGTTCCGGGATCAATAACAGACTCACCATTTTGTTGCTTTCGAGCTTCCTCTATTGTCTTATCTAATGTTTCAGTATTTACCTTAGGAATTATGTCATTGTCTCTATCGTTCATTGATTTACCCATCACTCTCTCCATTGCTTCACAGTATGTCAAAAATTGAATATCATCAAAAATTTACCAGCATGACTCTCTCGATGTTAATTAGCCGGGTGTTCCAAAAAATACTTTTGCATCGCTTTTCTTCCTGCCTCTATCAAAGCATCAAGGCGCTCCTCTGACATATCAAACTCGGTAGTCCCGTAACCCTTGGCAGGCAATTTGCATATTTGTTCCTTGTAAGTAATCATTGATGCTTGATCGTGAGCACCCGTCATCGTATCAATCAGGCGTTTGATACGATTAATCACTCTATGCCCTTTGCGCTCCAGATCGTCACCATTATCTTCATCATCATTCCGCTCCTGTGTATTACCAACCTCCTGTGATTCATCAATAAGAAACCCCAGCGTACCTGCATCATTAGCATCAACATCCTCTCCCATAATGTCAGGGTGGTTTGAATTCATTAAATCAATGGGGAAATTTGAAAGCACCCCGCCATCCACAATCGTGTTACCGGTAATATCAGTCCCTAGATACAGTCCCCACTCTTGCTTCCAGAGTACTTCCTGCCAGACAAAGGGGATACTCATCGACATTCGTACCGCATATTTCACGGGACAATCGGGCGCTGTTCTATGATTAAGAACCCTCATAAGCTGGTCTTTGGTATCAGTAATGACCAAGGACAGATCATTGTCTGTTTCGTTATAGAATTCACTTAAGCTCATATTTCCGTAGCCATCACCTTTTTGCTCCAGTTTTTCTTCCATCCACTGGACAAAGGTTTCTCCAGAATACACGCCGCCGCGCTCTATAAACGAAAATATTCCTCTAAAAGCTTTTAACCTATTCAACTGATTAAAAACCTGAGCGTCTATATTGTTTTTTAATACACTTAGAGGCCATATAAAATGAATTTTTTGAAACATGGCATAAAGAAAGCTATTTTTTATCGTTGCATCGGTAAATTCATCCGGAATATCCATAAATGTAGCAAACCTCGGTTTTCTATCTAACTGCTCATTGACAGCTTCCAGCATTTCATTAGGCGTAAACTTTGCAGCTAACAGAGTCGCAGTAATTGCACCGGCAGATGTCCCTAACAGTCGTCTGGATTTGCGGCGCTCATTTTTGAAAAATACTTCCAATGCGCCAACAAAAACAGAGCCTTTCGCACCGCCACCTTCAAATACCAAATCATATTCTTGCATTTTTATACCCTCATTTATCTCTACTAAAAAACAAGCTCAAACAATAAATCTCTTATCGCTATAAATTACATTTTGAGATTTGTTTAGTAAGCGATTAATATCAACTTTCCTATTGAAAAAATTATGTTATAAATCAGACTACACTCTTTACTTAAGAAACACATGACCCAAATGGGTCAAAATTTCATTTAAAAATCACCTATATGAGTAGCAGCTAAGATAAATTCACCCTCTGGAAAAAATTAAGCTGCAAATCAGACTACACCCTTTACTTAAAAAGCACATGACCCAAATGGGTTAAATTAGCGAGTATTTTACTCATCCGTTATCAAACCTAAATCAGACTCATCAAAGGATCAAATAGAAATATAAAGTAGCCCGTATGAAGCCTTAGCGTAATACGGGAAAGCAGTGCTTCGAATGCCCCGTATTACGCAAGCTTCATACGGGCTACAAAATGAAACTGTCAACTGATAAATGAAAGATGCCCATGAAACATATCCTTATTGATGGGGACGCTATCGCTTTGCCCATCCATTTTTAAAAACGGGAACATTGAGTTTTATGGAAATTGTTGTGTTAATTTTCCAGCTCCTATAATATTAGAATTGCTATCCAGTGCATGAACTGCCTAACAGTAAACTTAACGGCATATTTTTTTAAAATTTTAAATGCTCAGCAGTAATATCATTAAAGCAGTTGCAGCGAATAGCCTGATAAAGCACTAATAAGGAGAAAATAAATGAGTATATGGTCTAAAGTAATCACTGCCCTACGCGGTAGTGCAAATGAAGCAGGCGAAGCAATCGCTGATACCCAGGCTTTAAGAATTCTGGATCAGGAGATACGTGACGCAACTGAAGAACTACAAGTCTCTCAGGAAAGTCTGGTTGAAATGATGGCTAAACAAAAAGTAGCCGAGCAAAAATGTACTACACTTAATAGTAAGATCACTGAATTTGAAGATTATGCTCTGCAGGTCTTAGAAAAAAATAATGATGAACCCTTGGTTTTGGAGCTGGCCGAGAAATTTGCCGAGCTGGGAAAACAGCTCAATAGCGAACAAAATGTATACCATGATTACAGCGATAGTGTTAACAGCCTGCGCAATGCGACCAAACAGGCAGATCGTAATATTAAGCATTTAAAACATCAGCTAGAGACGATAAGAGCCACTGAAAATGTGCAACGCGCTCAAGCGGCAGTTGCTCAACGGCATAGTGCCTCTACCTCCAGGTTATCCACGGCAATGGATTCACTAGAACGTATTAAAGAAAAACAGACACTAAAAAATGCTCAACTTAATGCAGAACAGGAGCTAGCAGAGGATATATCTGATGATTCACTTAAAGACCGGCTTGAAGCGGCCGGTATTGTTCCTGAAAGTTTGACTGGAACCGCTGTATTAGCTCGATTAAAAAGCAAGACCACTCTGCGAATAGAGTCTGATAAAAATTTAGACGAATAACACTGGCGTGTTAGCAATTTTTATACTATTTATAAATTAAAAGGGAAATCTAAAATATCCCCAGCTATCAAGCCAGACTACTCTCTCGGCTTGAATAATAAGAATTAATCATATGATGAAGGAGAATAAATAATGTTTGCTATTCTACTCAGCAAAGGTATGGATCCTTTTTACCAGAATATAGCTTCATTTCCAACGGCCATATTCACATTTATATTAGCAATTTGTGTTCTGTACTGGCTATTGGCAGTATTCGGAATTGTTGATATCGATTTTCTGGAGCTTGATAGTATTGATACTGATTTTGAATTAGGCAGTGAAGCCAGCACCGCTAATGCGTTAGCAGGTGTTATGCTGAAATTCGGCCTGGATGGTGTGCCAGTCACTATTATTATCTCGTTTTTATCACTGTTCGGCTGGCTGGCAAGTTATTACAGCGTGCACTACCTGTCACCTCTCATTCCTGCCGGGATACTTTACGCTTTATTTGGATTGCTAGTACTGATAGCCGCATTCTGGGTTGCTGTATTACTCACGGCAATCATTGTAAAATTACTTAAACCCTTTTTTCATAAAGTTGAACAGCAAACAATTAAACGCGTGCTAGGCCAAAGCGCAGTGGTGAGAACCTCTAAAGTCACCGAATCTTTTGGAGAAGCCTTTTTACATGATGGGGGAGCCGGCTTAATCTTAAAGGTCAGATCAAGTAAAGACCAGACTTTTGCCAAAGGTGATAAAGTGGTGTTACTGGAATATTTAGAAAATGAAAACATCTACCGCGTAATTTCTGCACAAGATTTCAACACTTAAGCTATTCTTTAAGCAATTCATAAAACGCACAGGAGCGCGAATCATGGCTGATTTATCCGTATTAATGCCTATTATTACTGGGATAGGTATCTTTTTTATTATCATCATGGGCATTGCCATTCTTTTTAAGGCATTCTATATCAAGGTTGAGCAAGGGACTGCTTTGATTGTCAATGATATGAGCTCAAAGCCCAAAGTACATTTTACCGGTGCGCTGGTTTACCCGATTATTTATAAGAAAGAGTTTATGCGTATTTCGTTAATTACTCTAGAGGTAGATCGACGCGGTAACGATGGCCTGATTTGTGAAGATAATATGCGTGCCGATATTACCGTTGCTTTCTATTTACGCGTCAATGAAACCACAGAGGATGTATTACGCGTTGCTAAATCAATAGGTGCTGACCGTGCATCTGACCGAGAAGCCGTTTATCAACTCTTTTCTGCCAAGTTTTCGGAAGCTTTAAAAACAGTGGGGAAAAAATTTGAATTTGTGCAATTATTTGAAAATAGAATCGACTTTCGTGAAAAGATTATCGAAGTGATTGGTGATGATTTAAATGGTTATGTTCTGGAAGATGTTGCAATTGATTATCTGGAACAAACACCTAAAGCATCATTAGACCCTAATAACATTCTGGATGCGGAAGGCATCAAAAAAATTACCGAAATGACGGCTATCCAAAATGTGCGCACCAATATTCTGGAACGTGATGAAGAGTTGGCAATTAAGAAAAAAGACGTAGAAACCGTTGAAGCCATGCTCGAACTACAACGCCAACAAGCCGATGCGGAAGCCAGACAAGAGCGTGAAGTACTGACCATTCGCGCCCGTGAAGAAGCGGAAACTAAAAAAGTTCAAGAAGAAGAACGTAAAAAAGCAGATTCTACCACCATCCAGGTAGACCAGGATTTAGCAGTACAAACAGAAAACCAGAAACGTGAAGTTGAAGTGGCGGAGCAAAATCGTCAACGTGCTGTGGCTATCGAAGTTGAAAAAGTGATACGCGCCAGAGATCTGGAAATTGTTGCGCGTAAACGCGAAGTTGACCTACAGACAATCGAAGCTGAAAAAGCAATTGAAATTGAGAAAAAGGAAATTGCCCGGGTCATTCAGGAGCGGGTCGTTGTTGATAAATCGGTAGCTATTGAAGAAGAGAAAATTAATGAAGTAAGACAGGTTTCTGAAGCAGACCGGCTTAAACAAGTTCAGGTTTTAGGGGCTGAAGCTCAGGCTGAAGAAGAAAAAATCAAACATATTAAAGCCGCAGAAGCGGAAGAGCTTGCCGCACATCATAAAGCAACAGAAATCACCACTTTGGCTCAGGCTGATTTAGATGCCGCAGCCCGCGAAGCGGATGCCAAGAAAAAATTAGCAGAAGGTGTTCAGGCAGAAGAAGCCGCGTCAGGTCTGGCTGAAGCCAAAGTGCAGGAAGCCAAGGCAGATTCACTGGAAAAAGAAGGATTAGCCGAAGCCAGAGTGATTAGTGCCAAAGGAGAAGCTGAAGCGGGAGCACAAAAAGATATTGGTATGGTAAAAGCCGACGTAACACGGCAGCAATTCAAAGCAGAAGCAGAAGGTTTAGTTGATAAATTCTCTGCTATGGGTGATATGACTGACCAGGCTCGTAAGCATGAAGAGTTCCGTATAAGCCTGAAAACTGCCTTTGACGAAGCAATGGCTTCCATTGCTGCCGGCAAAGAAATTGCTCGTGAAAACGCCGATGTTTTAGCGACCGCATTGAAAGAATCCAATATTGATATCGTCGGTGGTGAGCAACACTTCTTCGATACCTTCTCTAAATCATTAGCATTAGGCAAAGCAATTGATGGTTTTTCAACGAAAAGTAGTGTCGTGACTGACTTGTTAGATAAAATGATGAATAAGCTGGATTCGAAGGACAAGACAAAAAGTTAGATGGGAAGAGCTCATAAAAATGAACCTGAAAATTTAAAACCAAGGTTTTATTTTTAGCCATAAAATAAAAAAATTCAATCACTTAGATAACCCGTAAGCGGGATCTTTAGTCCCGTTGTCTCCATGCGGGACTGAAGGTCCCGCAGCCATTAATTGTTGTAGATTTTATTTCATGCATGCTCCTAAACTGCTCCCCGATTCATATTTCCTCATTTTTAATATTAGACAGTGTTTTTCTCTAAGTTACATCAAATAAAAACGTAAAAATAGACTATAATACAATATTATTAGTATGGAATTAGGCAATACATTTTAAGCATCAATGATTTTAGACATACACTCGCAATTTCAGTCAATCCATACCCCAAATAAGCCTTCTATTACAGTGTTATCAGGCCTGCAAAAAACATTTGACGTAGCTAATATTATTTCTAACAAAATACATCAGCATACTAGAATTGCATGCATATTCAGTCTACCCTTCATAACAGAATGCGCCTGATGGTAAGTAATAGATCTAATCCCAAGTAAATAAAACTGACAAAATTAACTTACCCCGCTTTAGAACACGCAATAATTCATTAAAAACCCCAGATAAATAACAAGGATGTTTATTAACTATCTTAACTATACAAGCAAACACATTACCATTAACTTAGGAGCTCTAATCTATGCTGCCAAAAGCAAACCAACCAACAAAACCTAAACGTTTTGTTAAAACCGTACTAACCACTGCCATCCTGGCATCCTTTTTTATCCAGCCCGCTGCCGCTGAGGAACTTTATATTGATGAATTTGATCATCAAGTCGAAGATGTCTTAAAGCTAGAGCAGGAAAATGCAAAATATGGCCAATTTAAAGTTAACTTACGCTACCGCTTTGAAATGGCAGATGTCGCAGACAATGGTAGAGAAACAGCCTATGCCAATACTTTACGTTTACGTCTTGGCTATCTAACCCCTGAGTTTCATGGTTTACAAGGATTTGTTGAATATGAAGGCAATCTTGCCATGCAAAAAGACTACTATGCACCTAAGGCACACTGGAAAGGTGACCCAACTCGTGAAGTCATTGCCGATCCACAAACAAGTGAATTAAACCAGTTATGGATAAGCTACAAAGGTATTCCTGATACTGAAATCAAAGCAGGTAGACAGGTTATTAATCTTAATGACCAGCGTTTTATTGGTGCTGTGGCCTGGCGACAAATGGAGCAAACCTTTGATTCAGCAGTCATAACTAATAAATCAATTGAAAACCTAACTCTACAAGTAGGTTATATAGGTCAGGCACAAAATATCTGGTCTCAGTTAGATACGGTTCAATTACCCTTCGCAAATATTAATTACAAAATTAAAGACCTTGCAAGTATCACTACCTATGGTTTGTGGTTCGCAGATTTTGATGAAGGTCAAGCAGGAAGATCTACGCAAACGTACGGATTAACTGTCGCTGGCTCACCTAAAATAACTGAACATGTAAAATTACATTACCATGCAGAATACAGTTATCAGGCTGATTACAAAAACAACCCTAACAGCGTTAGTTTAAGCCGCTACAGCCTAATGGCTGGTGCTAGCGTTATCGGCGTAACCTTAAAAGGTGCAGTAGAAGAACTAGGCGCGAATGGCTCACAGGCATTCCAGACACCCTTCGGAACCAACCATAAGTTCCAAGGTTGGGCAGATAAGTTTCTAGTCACACCCAAGGATGGTGTACGTGATATTAATGCAACACTATCGGCAAAACCTCTAGGTGTTAAATTAGCATTTGTTTACCATAACTTCCAAAGTGTCACTAATGATATTGATTACGGAAATGAATATGACTTCTTG
>WTCN01000180.1 GCA_013138555.1 Methyloprofundus sp.
TGTACCGGTTTTGTGGGTCTTGATGAAAATACGCTTTGGTGCGTATCGGAAAATGTTCGGCCTGGCGTGAATGGAGGGTCAGGTTTTGTTGTTGCATGTCAGAGTGCGCTTGTAACTGTTGCTTGACGGTGGCGCAAATATGTAACTCCCGGCGCAGATCACTGATGGGTTCGCCCGACTGTTCTAATACCTGAAAGCTATTCAGGGCATATTGATTTTGCGAAGTGATGATTCTTGCATCCAGTATGCTCAGACCGAGATTATCTAGCGCAGCAGTGGTGCGCGAGAATATAAAGTCCTCTTGCTGATGGTGCGCATAAATAAAAACTTCTGCACTACCGCGCTGGTTTTGTGGGCGTAGCAGAATAAGGGGCAAGTCCTTTTCATTACAGCTGTTGATGGCTATTGTATGCCAGATAATTTCATCTGGGTAATAGCGGAGAAAATAATCGGAGCTGATAGCTTGCCATACCTTTTCTATGCTAGTCGTGGAAAGCCCTTTCTTGATAAGTTCCCTGTGAGCTTCTGCTTTAGTTTCCCTGATCGTATCTTGCTGGTTGACAGGGTTTTGCAATCCACGCCTTAAGGCATTAAGGGTAGCAATATAAAGCTCTTTCAGTAAGGAGTCTTTCCATGATGTCCATAGTTTAGGGTTGGTTGCACGAATATCGGCAACAGTCAGTAAATAGAGATAGTTTAGGTATTCTGTTTTACCCACTTTCTCGGCAAATTCATGGATGACATCAGGGTCGTTGATGTCTTTTCGTTGTGCTGTCGTGGACATTTCCAGATGATTTTTTACCAGCCAGCAAATCAGCTTGGTGTCATATTCAGAAATTTTATGGTCTAGGCAGAACTGCTGCACAATGACTGCGCCGAGATCAGCGTGGTTGCCTTTTTTGCCTTTGGCAATATCATGAAATAAGCCGGCAATATATAAAATATGTGGTTTCGGGATTAACAGGAAAATATCATTACAAAAAGGCAGTTCTTTATTGTGCTTTGTTAGCGCAAAACGACGCAAATTGCGGATAACAAACAGGGTGTGCTCGTCAACGGTATAAATATGAAACAGGTCATATTGCATACGCGCAACAATATTGGCAAAGCTAGGTAAATAAGCGGCTAATACACCATAACGATTCATATGGCGTAAAACGTGAGTAATGCCGCGTGGCTGGTGCAATATATCGATAAATAATTGTCGGGCGATGGGGTCCTGGCGAAAATCATCATCTATAAGGTGTAGGTTACTACGAATAAGTCGAATAGTTGTCGCTCTAATGCCTTTTAATGAGGGGATTTTCTGCAGTAATAAGAAAATTTCCAGTAAGGCACGCGGATGGGTCTGAAAAATATTAACACTTCTGGCAGCAATATAACCCGCGATGCTGTCAAAATTATTGTTGATAACCTGTGCCCGATAGGTTTTACTATCATGCGGCAGGCAGCGCTCGTTAAAGAGTTGTAATAGCGTTTCGTTAAGGCGCTCAAGTTGCATCACGGTTTTAAAATAGTGTTGCATAAACTGTTCTACACCCTCATTGTTTTGGTATTCATCAAAACCAAAAAGAGTGGCTATGTCACGCTGGAAGTCAAACAGTAAGCGGTCCTCGCAACGGCCTGTCTGTAAATGCAGTGCGAAACGAATTTTCCATAATAGCTCCTGAGCTGAAAATAATTCCGTATATTCGGATTGAGGGAGAAAATCGTATTGAGCTAATTCCTGTAAAGTGGTGCACTGATAATGGTGCTTGAATACCCAGGCTAAAATCTGTAAGTCTCTTAAGCCCCCCGGACCTTCTTTGATATTGGGTTCTAAATTATAAGCGGTGTTATGAAATTTTTTGTAGCGTAACTGTTGCTCTTCAATTTTTGCATTATAAAAATCTTCGGAAGACCATGATCTTCTGCTGGATATTTTGCTATTTAGTTCGCATGTTAAGCTTTTGTTACCTAGCAGATGACGAGACTCCATCAGGCTGGTGAGAATGGTCTGGTCCTCGTCTGTTGCTTGCAAGCACTCGGAGGTGCTACGCACGCTTAAGCCAAGCTTTAGCCCTGTGTCCCATAGGAATGTGCAAAAATCACTGAGTTGCTGTTTGTCCGACTCGCTGGTGTCGTCATGAAATAGCACTAGAATATCTATATCCGAGTGGGGAAACATTTCCTGGCGACCATAACCACCGACGGCAATTAGGGCAAAGTTCTCGATATTGTCAATAATGAAGCGGTTCCAGATAATATCCAGTAATTTATCAATAAAGTGCGACTTTGCGAGCAAAAAGTCCTGAATCGGTTTTTCTGGTGAAAAGGTGTCTTTTAGATAGCTATTGTGTTGTTTTATCGCCTGCTTCATTTGTCTGGCAGTACTCAGGTCTTGAGTGCTCATTGTTCTTCCTGGCGCAGGGTTAGAACTTCATGCCCGGTCGGGGTAACGAGAATGGTATGTTCCCACTGAGCTGATAGTGAGCGGTCTTTGGTAATTGCTGTCCACTTGTCTTTCAGGACTTTAATATGGCGCTTGCCTATATTAATCATTGGCTCAATAGTGAGTATCATTCCTGCCTGTAAGGCTGGGCCCTCACCGGGCTTGCCATAATGTAGAACCTGAGGTTCTTCATGGAATTTTTTACCTATTCCGTGGCCGCAGAACTCTCGAACCACTGAATAGCGATTGGACTCGGCATGTTTTTGTATTACATAGCCAATATCGCCTAAAGTACAGCCTGGTTTAACTTGTTCTATTGCAAGCATTAAGCACTCTTGAGTGATACTGCAGAGGCGCTTGGCATGAGGCGTTACTTCGCCAACATAAAACATTTTGCTAGTATCGCCGTGATAGCCATCTTTGATCACCGTAATATCAACATTGATAATGTCGCCATTTTTTAGTTTTTTATCGTTGGGGATACCGTGGCAGATAGTGTAATTAACTGAAGTACAAATTGACTTTGGAAAGCCCCGGTAATTAAGTGGTGCAGGAATTGCCTGCTGTACGTCGACTATATAGTTGTGGCAAAGTTGATCTATTTCGTTGGTGGTGATGCCGGGGGCAATGTGAGGGGCAATAAACTCTAATACTTCGGCTGCGAGCCTGCCGGCAATACGCATCTTTTCGATTTCGGCATCTGTTTTGATAATAATTGACATGGCGGTATAGTGGCTTGAAGTGTATGAATAAATGAATTGTGCTGCTAAGGGAATACTGAATTTTAACAGATTTTTCGTTGTTGTATAAGGGTAAATATGGTATAAAGGTAAGTTCATTGAGTGCTTTTCATTGCTGCTTTTAAAGTGGTTGTGGAGAGTATGATTAATACTCACATCTATCGTCACGGTTGGTAGGGTGCTGGTTGATATATTTAACTGGTTTCCAGCTGGGGTAGATGGAGGCGTAACCCTTTCGGAACAATTCCGAAAATAATCTGGAGAAAAGAATGGCCGCAGTATCAATGCGACAAATGCTAGAAGCAGGTGTTCACTTTGGACATCAGACCCGTTACTGGAACCCGCAAATGGCACCTTATATCTATGGTGCGCGTAGCAAAATTCATATTATTAACCTGGAAAAAACATTGCCATTATTTAATGATGCAATGAATTATGTAGGTCAAATGACAGCAAACAAAGGTAATATCCTGTTTGTTGGTACTAAAAAATCTGCACGTAAAGCGGTTGCCGAGCAAGC
>WTCN01000014.1 GCA_013138555.1 Methyloprofundus sp.
CGACTCTTGCCTGGCAAAAAATGCGGTATGAGGCTCATATGGAAGGTAAGTCAGCGCAATTCGTTAACGTCTTTGAGGATCACTCTTTGAGGTGGAATTTTTTTTATCTATTTTATCAAGACTACTACTCGGTATCGGCGAGTGTGATCGTTTATAAGCAGAGTGAACTTGATACAGTTGACACTCATCACATAGAAGTGAGGCTTTAGCCCAAGGTCCAGGCTCAATTTATGAATTATTTAATTATCGCTCAATTTATGGTGGCTGCCATATTTTCTAGTGTTGCTCTGACACACGCTTTTGTCTGGGCTAAAGAAACTGAATTTAAGCTGCATATTTTATTTTCTTTGGTTGTTTTGGCTGCGGGTGCTAACGCTGTTTCGGAAGCCTGGTTTTATCAGGCAAGCTCTATTGAGTCATTTACTCAGGCATACCGCTGGTATGTCAATTTCTCTGGGTTATGGCTACTGGCACTGATTTGGTTCATTATGTACTATAGCGGTTTGATCAGAGTCAAACGCTGGCCAGCCATAGTCCTGACAATATCTGTTTTACTCTCAATACTGGATAATAATTTTAGCTCATATGGTCATGTCTATACAGAGGTCACTGGGTTAAGGGAAATAGCACTCCCGTGGGGAGAAGTTATCGTCCTAGGGGTAGGCATTATGAATCCTTGGCTATTTATAGCCGAATTTACACAGGCTGGCTTATTATTACTGATTTGGTATGCCTGTTTCTTTATGTGGCGTAAACAGGAAAAGCGTTCCGCAATACTCATGGGCGGGGCGCTCAGCCTATTTCTGATTATATTCAGCCTTCATACAGCACTGGTAGATTCAGGTGTAATTAACTCCCCATATTTAACTAGCTATGGCTTTTTATTGGTTGTCATAGCGATGAGTTTTGATCTGGCTGGGCAGATTATAGCCCGATTTAAATTATCACAAGCACTTGTTGCCAATGAAAAGCGCTGGCAAACGCTGCTGAATAATGTACATCTACTGGTGGTTAGTGTTGATAAAGATGGAGTTATTGATTATGTGAATCCATTTTATCAACACAGCAGCGGTTATACGGATGTGGAACTCACCGGAGAGAGTTTCTTATGTATTATTCCTGAAAATTTAAGGCACAACTATGCTCAGGGTTTTGACTCCGTTATTCAGGGTAATATCCAGCCTCACTCAAATGCTCAAATGTTGATCCAATCTGGTCAGGTACTGACTATTTTCTGGTCCAATGTGTTATTACGCGATATGGAAGGTGGTATTTCTGGCTTACTGAGTGTAGGTACAGATATTACTGAGTTACAAAAAACTAAAGAAGAGCGAGATCAGGCGCTTAAAAATATTCAGCAAGTGTTGGCTGAGGTTGAATCGCTTAAAAATCAGTACCGTGATCAGGTAGTCTATTTAAGAAAGGAAGTAGATGCTAATGTTAATTCCGATGAATTTATTGGAGAAAGTGATGTGCTTAAATATATTTTGCATAAAATCAACCAGGTTGCGGAGCATGATACTGCGGTACTGATAGAAGGAGAGACCGGTGTCGGTAAAGAGTTGGTTGCCCGCTCCGTCCACAACCAAAGCCCCCGGCATCATCAACCATTGATTAAAGTTAATTGTGCCGCGTTACCTGAAAACCTGATTGAGTCAGAGTTATTCGGGCATGAAAAAGGTGCTTTCACCGGTGCCGAGAAACTGCGCAAAGGACGTTTTGAAATGGCTAATGGTGGTACTTTATTTCTGGATGAGGTTGGCGAATTACCATTAGCGTTACAGTCGAAATTATTACGTGTGTTGCAGGAAGGAGAACTAGAACGTATTGGCAGTAGTGAAACACTGAAAGTTGATGTCAGAATTATTGCTGCAACGAACAGGGAGCTAGGCCAGGAGGTTAAGCAGGGAAGGTTTAGGGAGGATTTATATTACCGGCTAAATGTATTTCCTATTACCGTAGCACCGCTAAGACAACGTCTGGATGATATTCCCTTGTTGGCAAATGCTTTTATCCAAAAATATTCCAGAGCACAGGGTAAGAAAATAGACGGTATTCCCCAGGCTGTCATGAATGAACTGAAACACTATCGGTGGCCTGGAAATATCCGCGAGCTACAAAATATTCTGGAGCGTGCTGTCATTGTAACCGCAAACAACCAGACTCTTAAACTTGCTGAGCGCCTGACTATGATAGAGGAGGACAAAGCAACGGTAGGAGAAGAGCTTTACCAAGGGACTTTGGAAACGATTGAACGAAATTATATCATTAGGATTCTGACACTGACTAACTGGCGAATTGATGGTGAACAAGGTGCCGCTGAGTTACTTGGGCTAAACCCCAGCACTCTTAGGTCCCGTATGCGTAAGTGGTCGATTAAACGATCGCAGAAATCTAAATAGATATTGGTATGCCTCCATGCTGCTGTTATGAGTGATAATCAGGACAATATCTAATTAATGTTTAACTGATATTGGACCCTGGCCCCAATGCCAGTGTCTTAAGCGTAAGCTATTAATTATAATGAGCTTTTATAAGCGGAAAAATGAATGTCATTCTTAATATTCTTTAAGTTCCTCGGCACAGACCGCCCTTCTCTTACGGCTTCTATAGTGATGGACATATAATCAATAATCCGCTCAATTTTTAGCGAAATTCCTTTATGTGCATCGACAATAAAGGTGACCAACTGATGCTTCATTTTTGACAAAGCTTGGGCTGAATTAACTTGGTACTTTAATCTGAAATATTGAGTTCTTTTATCGACTTTTTTTTGTGCGGATATCTTCATCAAAGTGGTTAAATTCGAAGCAACGATTTTGGCATAAAAATCTTGCTGAACTGATAAGACAGATTTACCCGAAAAGTTCTCGATTTCTACCCATTGTTTTAAGCATTTATAATTTTCTTCAATGCCCCAGCGAAGATGATAAAGAGCCTTAAATAAATTCGCTGGATATTTTTCAGTATCCATTAGATTCGTTATCAAAACTTCCACTTCATCAGGCAGGTCAACACGGACTAACCTGAGCTTAATTACCCCTGTTGGCAGGCCTTTATCAAGACAGGTTTGAAGGGATGTTGCATTGGGTTTTATTTCAACAATTTGTTCCCTTTTATTACTTTTTATAAATTCTTTAACGATTAATAATTGTTTTGTCTTTGTACGAATACAAAAAGTGCTTTTATGATGTATATGAAGGGCATAAACCCAAAATGCAGGATAACCTCTATCATAAAGGATTAAATCATTTTTCATGGAATGTTTTAGATGTTCAGGAATGCACTCTCGCTCAGAATAACCGTTAGAATGAAGACTCGAATCAATGACTAAATGATTCAATACATCATAAAAAATGGAAGCCATTCCTAGCGTACAATCTGCTTGTCCTTCTTTTCCTTTTTGAACACCAAAATGCGCTTTAATATCGGGGATATTTGGGAGACGAATCGAAGTTCCATCAACGGCACAAAGACGAAAACCATGCCATGTTTTTAAGTGCTGATTAGGCTGATAAGTAGAGCTTATTATTTGTTGATTAAGTGCAATAAAGGCGGTATAAGAAAGTTTTTTTCTTGCTCGAAAAAAAGCCTGCTTTGTAATCACTTGGGAAGCCTCTTTTTCATTATTAATGACCTTAAAAAATTGATCAAGTTCTACCTGATTTGAATGTTTTCTGAGGTTGAGTAAATAGATAATTAATGTGGGAAAGTTAAGGAGACGATTACGAATAAAAGCATTGTTTGAAAGGCGATACTGATCCATAAATGAAAGGCTATTTATCGTATTATTTAACTCTTTATAAATATTAATTATTGTATTTTTCATTATTTTATGCCTGCCAATCATTTTGATTAAAATAGGCTTTTATCTTAACATAATCAATGAATTAGGCTTAAGTCACTGGCATTGACCCTGGCCCTTATATGCAAAAAAAAACGCCGTGCAAAAGTGCAGCGGCGTTTTTTGTTTAACTAGATAATGCTGCAGAAAGTAATATCACTTTTTTTGCATACTATCGTGCAACAAGGAATATCAGCAGCTTATCCTTATTAATCGACTAATTTTTTGAAAGTTGATCCATCAACGGATATGTCACCCATTAGCCCTGCCTGGCTATAAACGAAGACCGTAGTGGTAGCCCCCATAGTCTTGGTATCGAAACCGCCGCTAGCCCCTTTCTTAGCCACAGATACCGAGAGATTACCACCGACTTGCCAGTTACGAGTCCCTTCACGGAAATTGGCTAGGGCATTAATATCATTGAAAA
>WTCN01000005.1 GCA_013138555.1 Methyloprofundus sp.
TTACGTGCCATTTTTAGATAAGACAGCGTTTGACTATCAAGCTTCACAGGTGCAAAGCTCACCGCATTATTCGCTATTTGCTGCTCGATATTAACGTCTTGCTCTACCCGGCCTGGGGCTATCGCAGTGGTAGGGTCATATCTTACCCAGCCTTTACCAGACAACCACACTTCAGCCCAGGCATGGGCGTTTGCCTGCCTGACCTCGATAAATCCTCCCGTTTTATTATACTCCCCCCCTTGATAACCGCTCACGACACGGGCAGGTATGCCCGCAACTCGCATTAAATAGACAAAAGCAGTCGCATAATGCCCACAAAAACCTGCGCGCGCATCAAATAAAAAGGTCTCTATCGGCTTATCTTCCATTAAAGGCGGCATTAGAGTGTAATAAAAATCATTCTGCCGGAAATGTGTAAACAGCTTATTAATATAGCTTTCAGCAGGTGCATTAAAGCCTTGCAGCTGAGTGACTAATGCATTTATCCTATCGCTAGGCTTAGCTGGCAACTGCAAGTTATCACTCAGCTCTGTTTTGGTAATATACCCTGTATTGTATTTTGCATAGGAAGTAATCATATATTCAGCACGCTTATGTGCTGGTGCTGAACTCAATAACTGGTGATGACCATTTTCACGCAAAGGACTTGTAAAAATAGCGGGCATATCTAAAGCAAATACCCAGTTTTTTTCCTGTGGCTCCATCAGTATCTTATATTGATAGGCCGCTCCCTCAAATTTCACTTTATCAAGATACTTTTTAAAATAGGTTTTTTTAGTTTGTGTCCATTTTTTTCCATCCGTATATGAAAAGACAGGCCCTCGCCAATAACGCTCCGCTGGTGGCGGTATTTTATCGCTAAATTTGGCGCGAAACACCCTATCACCGAGCATTCCCAACTGGCTTATAGAGCCTGGTTCCAGGGTGTCGCTAAGCCCTGATAGCGCTTTATTTTTATCTTGTAAAAATGACCAGCGCGGTGCTTCTACACGAGGGAAAAAGATAAATAAAATAACCATCAAGGGTAGCGCCTGCATTAAAATTTTTCCGGCAACCTTTAAGGACTGACTGGTTGTCAGGCTTTGTCCGTTGATACAGGCAAGCGTTGCAAACAAACTGACACACACGAGTAAAATATACACCGCCATCAGAATATTTTGTAAATACAGAAACTGTGAGGCAGCGACAATAAATGCCAGATAGCTAATCAGATATAAATCGCGCTGGGTTTTAATTTCCAGCAATTTTAAGCCGAGTGCTGTGACAAAAATAGCTGTCCCGGCATCACGCCCGAATACCCCCTGATGCATGATAACCAGTAAGCCAATCCCACTAAGCAGCAGTAAAAACACCAGTGTAGAGTGGGGTAAATATTCAGGCCGCCAGACCCCAATAAAACGCCAGATTAATAATACAAAGAAAAAACTGCTCACTGGCACTGGCACATGGAATACATGTGGGAATGTTATTAAGCCAATTGAAACAAGCAGGAAAACAAGAGTGCGCTGATTAATTGTCTGCTGCATAAATTTATTCGTCCTTTAATTGCTTAATCCGATAGTTTCCCTGATTCGCTATACCTAGCTGTTCTGCCAGATAAGGTAAGGCTTGCTGCATTTCTTTATTGAGTGTCCAGGGTGGATTGATAACAATCATACCGCTAGCTGTCATACCATGTTCCCGGCTATCAGCCAGCTGTCCTAATTCAAAAAGCTGAACATTGTTTAACTGACTTGCCTGAATTTTTTTCTCTATTTCATTAATACGTGAGCGCTCAACAACGGGATACCATAGCGCATAGGTGCCTGTTGCGAAACGTTTATATAACTGCAGGATAATCTCAAGTACCTGCTCATAATCTGCTTTGACTTCATAGGATGGATCAATGAATACCAGGCCACGACGTTGCACTGGCGGCATAAGACCTATACAGTGCTTAAAGCCATCCTCATGATACAACTGTACACGCTTATCTTTCTGCAGTGCCGTCTCAAGCAACTTTATATCAGTGCTGTGGAGTTCATATAAAAACAGACGATCTTGTCTGCGTAAGAGATGGCTGGCAATCAAAGGAGAACCAGGATAATCATTTAAATCTCCCTGAGAATTAAATTCTTTAATCACGTTCACATAAGCATCAATAACCGGGGGTAGATTATTAGCTTGCCATAAAGCGCCAATACCCTGCACATATTCCTGGGTTTTTTCCGCATGCTCAGCTGTTAAAGAATACCGCCCTGCCCCTGCATGAGTATCCACATAGCAAAAAGGCTTCTGCTTCTTTTTTAGATGTTCAAGAATATGTATTAGCACGCTATGCTTTAATACATCTGCAAAATTGCCTGCGTGAAATGAGTGGCGATAGCTGAGCATAATTATTAGGGGTAGGAAAATATTTTCTTAAGGGTAGCGACTCTCAATTACCATTAAGTCATCGCATAGATTGACTGATATTTTACTCTGAAAAGAGACAAAAACAATATGGGCAATTTTTCATTCACTTTATGTTGTCAAACAAGGTCTCACCCAGAGTCAGACAATACCAGACTACAATACAGGTCTCTCGATTAGCCATTATTGACTCAGCGAAACTATAGATTCTCAGATAAATAATTTCTCCATTCCTTATTGATATGGCATAGGGTGTGCTGAGGCACGAAGCGCACCTTTTAGCTAAGCCAGGGCCAAAGCCTCCAAACACTGTACAGAGTGAGCATCGCCCCGGCTAGGCTCAATAATTAATCCTGACAATCTAAATCCATAGGCCAGCTCTGCTTTATCTGCATCTAGCACCCAGCGGCACATCTGGCTTAAGCGTTCCTCCTGGCCTGACCCTGTCGTTTGCTCATAATCCAACCAGATTTCTGAACTTTGCACACCACTATATTGCCGGGTAAATAAACCTTGCCCTTTAGCAAAAGTACGCCAGTGAATATGACGAATACTGTCTCCCGGCTGATAGCTTTGCAGTCCATAAAAATCATCCTGCCCTTTTTGCGCATTACCTTGCGCACCATCACTACTATTATTTTCAGGTAATGGACAGTCCTGCATAAGCGGCTGAGGATAAACCAGCGTCTTAAGTTCTATATTTAAACTGTTCCAGGCACGAAATAAGCCAAAAGGATAACAACTGGCAATCACTGGTTTGCTAGCAATAAACCAGCCCCGTTTGTTAACCCGTTGCGATAAACTGACCCGGGCATTTTGCTGCGCTTTTATATCCACCGTTTGCATACTATCCTCATCAGTCCCAAGCTGAATACCATACCTTACAGTACTACCTGGATTCTCTATTATCAAGTTACTTTCAGCTAAGTCACCGGCAAAGATATTGGGACTGTGCCCTTTACGGATCACAAGTCCTTCAAGTGATTTTACGGTATGTAAAATAGTGATAAAAAACAGGCTAAATAATAAAAAACCGAGTAGATAAACTAGATTATTATTATAAATAAAGGCGATTAATAATAATAAAATAAGTAGCAAAACAAAGCCTAGACCTCGTCTAGTCGGCAAGATATAAATACGTCTATAGCTTAGGCGTATAGGCTCTTGTGAAGGTATGGAGTTCATATATAATCAATAATTACCCAAAAGACTAACAGGAAAAAGACACGCGTGTCATATTAACCTCACTAAGGAATAGCGACATTCCTTAATAAAGGAGCAACAATACTTTCCGAGTTTGTCTGCCCTGCTCGTAGGCGATGTCCTGCAACAGGCGCTAATACGGTCTGTACATCTTCTGGAATAACTAATTCACGCTGTTGCATATAAGCCCATGCTTTAGCGGCACCGAGTAAAGCCAAACCTGCCCGGGGCGACAAGCCTGTATGATATTCATCCGACTCCCGGGTGAAGTTTATCAAGCCTTGTAGATAATCCAATAAAGCCGATGATACATGGATCTTATTGACTGCCTGCTGTATTTTCAATAACTTCTCAGCGGGCAACTGTACCTCAAGTGTATCAATCAAGTGATAGCGACTCTGACCGCTTAATAACTCACGTTCAGCGTCATAATCGGGATAGCCTAACTCGATGCGCATTAAAAACCGGTCTAGCTGAGACTCTGGCAGTGGGAATGTGCCCAGTTGATGGCTGGGGTTTTGTGTTGCAATAACAAAAAAGGGCTGTGGTAAAGGGTATGTTTGCCCTTCCACCGTCACTTGCCTCTCTTCCATCGCTTCTAATAGAGCACTTTGCGCTTTAGGTGTGGCACGATTAATTTCATCCGCCAAAATCATTTGATTAAAGACAGCACCTTGATGAAAGCTAAACTGCTGCTGATCGGGGTTATAAATTGTTGCACCGATAATATCAGAGGGTAACAAGTCACTGGTAAACTGAATACGTTGATATTCCATTCCCATCAGCTTTGCCAGGGTATGTGCCAGCGTGGTTTTACCTACACCGGGTATATCTTCGATTAATAAATGACCACCTGATAATAAGCAACAGAGTGAAAGCCGGATTTGTTGCTCCTTGCCTAAAATTATATTGCTTGCTGATTGAATAACGAGATCGAGCGTTTGGTGCATGAAATGTCCTAACTTAAAGTAGGGTGGACAACGCTTTTTTGCCCACCAAATGATGTATAAACGGTGGGCAAAAAAACGTTGCCCACCCTACATTTATTACTTACCTAAAACTCCTTTCACTGCATGCAGTAAGTCAGCCGGTAAAACAACTGTTTTAGCATTATCTGACTTCGATAATTCACGCATTGCTTCAATATATTTCTCCCCTAATAAATAAGTAGCAGGTAGTTCTTTATCTTTAAGTGCAGTAGTAATACTTTCAATCGCTTTACCACTAGCATCAGCCAATAATATTTTTGCTTCAGCATCACGGCGTGAGGCTTCTAAGCGTCCATCCGCTTCAAGAATAGCTGCCTGCTTTGCACCTTCGGCACGGGTAACAGCCGCGCGGCGCTCCCGCTCAGCGGCACTTTGTTCTTCCATGGAAGCCTGCATGGTAGTTGACGGATTAATATCCTGAATTTCCACTGTTTTCAGGGTAATACCCCAATCGGCAATATCGTCAGAAATACTATCCTTTAGTTTTTGTTTGATATGATCCCTCGAAGACAGTGCGTCATCTAGACTCATTTCACCAATAATGGCTCTAAGCGACGTTTGTATAAGTTTTATGATCGCCAGTTCATAGTCTTCTACACCATAAACAGCCTTCTCGGGCGATATGATATTAATATAAGCAATGGCATTGGCAATAATCATCGCATTATCTTTGGTGATCACTTCCTGAGACGGTATATCCAGTACGATGTCTTTGGTTGTCAGTCTATCAACAATGGTATCTATAAAAGGAATGACAAAATTCAGCCCTGGCGTTAAAGTAGAATGATATTTACCTAAACGCTGTACGATATGTTTATAACCCTGCGGAACTATCCTGACACCTTTTATTACCGCATAAATAGCTAATGCAGCTAATGCCCCAACAACATATAAGCCTTCCATAATTCATCCCTCACCATTATTTTGCTGAAACAATCAGCGTATTACCTGAAAATTCGCGCACTATCACGCGGTCACCTACAGCGATATTATCAGTACAAATAAATTGCCATTCATCATTCCCCAGAATGGGAGCAGGAAAGCGTAGAGTACCTCGCCCCTCATGTACTGAGTTATATTCAATAACAGTGCCTGTTTGCCCTAACATTCCTTCACGCGCCATACCTGAAAAGGTTTTATTTTTAAAATGTGGTGATACCCACTTAAACCAGGCGAACACGATAAAAAGGGATAAAATAATCCAGATCAATAACTGCAGGGTAAATGAAAAAGGCACTAGCCATAATAATAAACCCACAATAATCGCCGCCAAGCCAAACCATAATGCAACGAAACTGACTAACATAATCTCTGCTAATGCTAAGCATAGACCAAAAACCAGCCAATGCCAGTAAGCAATATGTGCATTTAACCACTCTAACACTAGGCAATCTCCTTAAAAATTATTTTATTTCATGCCTGAATCAGTACAATATACCCTTATCTACTTAAGTAACAGGAAAAATCATGATTATCTGGGCATTTAACTTACTTCTTTTAGCAATAGGTATTTTAGTAGTGGGTTTAATTAAACCCAAGTGGCTGCTATTCTGGATGGAGCAACCGAACAGATATATCATTGTTGGTGTTTCGACAATTTTACTAATGGCTGCTGCAATCTTATTTGGCGAGGGAAACAGACAAAATTCACCTTTATCTGAAGTGGTGAAAACAGAAAAATCGACTGCGACAGAAATTCCTTCTGATTTAGTGAAATAAGCCCAGCAGGGAATCTCTTGTGGTTGCCCGTCTTTTAACTAGAGCAACCACAAGGGATTACCCCCCTACTTGCTATTTACTTTCCTGAGCGATTAACTCATTGATAACCTTAATCATGCCTTCATGAGAGCCGGCTGTCTTGCCATTAACCAAATATTTACCGTTAACAACAATCGCTGGAACGCCCGTTATACCATAACGTGGCCCCATGGTTTTAGCCTGGCGCATTTTAGTATCCACAATAAAAGAATTATAGGCATCATGAAAAGCCGCTTTATCAACACCATGCGCAACAAAAAATTCAGCTAAATCTTCTTCGCTGGTTAATTTTTGTTTTTTTACCTGTATGGCATGAAATAAATCAGCATGAACTTTATCAACTACGTCTAATACTTCTGCCGTAAAGTAAGCCTTTGCATGCTTCGCCCAAACTTTACTGAAGACAGCGGGTTGACGTATAAAAGTTACATTAGCGGGTAAATTAGCGTGCCATTTCTCTAATAATGGCTCAAATTGGTAACAATGCGGACAACCGTACCAGAAAAACTCTATCACTTCGACTTTTGTCGGATCCTGAGTAGGCTGTATTGCTGCCAGGTCTTTATATCCCTTCCCTGCAGCAAAGCTTAAGCTGGTAAAAAACACCATACTTAACAATAGTCCTGTTTTAATCATCTTTTTTAACATGTTGTTTCCTTTTATACTCTCAATCACAAGGAATTACTTCATCGTTGAAACATAATAAGAGATTGCTTTAATGTCTTTTTCAGTCATTTTTTTCGCAATCATATGCATCATGTTGTCCGGGTTATTACTACGCGCACCCGCTTTAAAATCCGTTAAGGTTTTTGCCATATAATCTGCATGCTGTCCCTTTAAAGCAGGGAATGAGGCGGGTTCATTACCTTCCCCATTAGGGCCATGACAGGCAATACAGGCAGATATTTCATTCTCCAGGTCGCCATTACGATAGACATCATAGCCAAGCGCCATTAAGGTATCCTGTTGCTTTTGTAGAGCCTTCTTAGCAGCCGTTTTTTCATCTGCTGTCAGTTCATTGTTATCATCAATATCATCAAGATCATCTGGATTAAGTTGCGGTAATGCATTATCTGTCACTGTTTGCGCTGAGTAAAAAGCGGCAATATCTTGCATATCCTGATCCGTTAAACCTGAAACCATCGCACTCATTGATGCATTACTACGTGATCCATCCTTAAAAGCCTGCATTTGCTTAATCAGATAACCTTCGTTTTGAGCAGCTAATTTTGGAAACAGAGGCATCATACTATTACCGTTTTCACCATGGCAACTAGCACAAGATGCTGCTTTTGCTCGCCCTGCGTCAATATCCCCAGCAGCCTGCACAACTCCAGACATATTAAGTAAAGCAAACGATACTGAAACCGCTATTAAACTTTTCTTCATTAGATTCCCCTTTTGGAATTAAGATAAACATAAGGTAATTTCTGTACAATAGTAGACTGAATTCTACTCTAATTTCATTAATCCCTCTACCCGAGATACGCATGAACCCTCTCTATCATCAGGCTAAATTTATTCTTAGTGCCCCTGATTTAAAATCGACTCCAGCAGATACAGGACGAGAAGTCGCTTTTGCCGGCCGCTCTAATGCAGGAAAATCCAGTGCCTTAAACACATTAAGCAGGCAAAAATCCTTAGCTAGAACCAGTAAAACGCCGGGGCGCACACAATTACTCAACTTTTTTAATCTAAACGAACAACAGCGCTTTGTCGATCTCCCTGGCTATGGTTATGCAAAAGTCCCTGAGAGAGTCAAGCGGCAGTGGCATATCCTGATGGAAACCTATTTAAGTGAGCGTCAATCCTTATATGGCATTATTCTGGTGATGGACATCCGCCACCCACTCACTGAATTCGACTGGCAGATGATCGAGTGGTGTACCTATACCAAAAAGCCACTGCATATCCTGTTAACCAAAGCGGATAAACTAAATTATGGTGCCGCTAAAAACACTCTGCTAAAGGTGCAGCGTGAACTAGGGGAACTGGACTTTCCCGTCTCAGTGCAGTTATTTTCTGCTTTAAAGCGTACTGGCGTGGAAGAGATTCATCAGCTATTAGATAGCTGGTTTCAGAAGACAGAGTAAGCGGCTGGATGGACTAAATCCTTTCTTGATATAGCATAGGATATGCTGAGGCACAAAGCACGCCTTTTAATGCCATGCGCTTCGTGCCTCAGCACAGCCTATGTACCTATGAAAATTTTTAAATTTAAGTTACCAATAGTAGCGGCAATCCCTTGTGGTTGCCCCTATACATAACAAGAGGGTTTCAATATAACTGAAGAATTTGGGTAAGCAGAAAAACTATAACGTAACTTCCATACCTTCATGCGCAATAAATAATTCACAGGCGATATCCTGATGATTTGCCAGTAACTCCGCATAAATTAAATCAAGTTCCGCATCGGTGCGAGTAGGCTCGTGATGGGTAAAAAACAGTTTTTTCACCCTGGCTTTTTTTGCTAATGTGATCGCGGCACTATAAGTTCCATGCCCCCAGTTTTGTTTGCTTAAATATTCCTGATCAGTAAAAGAACTATCTATAATTAAAGCATCAACACCTTGTATGACGTTTACAAGTGATTCAATACACTTATCAATCTTCTGTTGATATTTTAAGTACTCCTTATCTTCAGGCGCATAAATATTAAGCTGCGGTTCATAATCACCGGTAAAAAACAGTGACTTGCCATCACAATGAATAAGATAGCCAAAATTTATAACTGGATGATTCATCAACACGGGCATAATCGTTGCATTAGCAATATTAAATATCTCCCCTGTAGTGACTGTTCTATAACTCACATCTGCTTTTAATTCACTTTCTGCTATCGGAAAAAAAGAAGGCTGCATTTGAATTTTTAAGGTACGCTCTATGCCTTCTCTGGTATGTGAATCCTGCCCACCATAAATTGTTATTTTATTTCCCTGAAGATAAACAGGCATACAAAAAGGCAAGCCATGAATATGATCCCAGTGAGTATGGCTAATAAGAATATGCGCATTAATAGGCATTTGCTGCAACAGGGTTTGCGATAATTGAAATAGGCCGCTACCAGCATCTAAAATAATCAGTTCATTATCGTCTGTTCTTACTTCTATACACGTGGTATTACCACCATATTTAATCGTATCAGGACCTGGTGTAGGAATAGATCCGCGCACTCCCCAAAACTTAAACTTCATCCTGTTTGTGCTCCAAAAACTTGCTGCATTAGTGTTAAAAAATGCTTCATTCACACGCTATTCTGGCATGAACGCTCTCCTTTCTCGACTAGACACTTCATATCCACCCAGAACGAGTATCCCTTGAGCTACGTTATCATATTAAAAGCATCCTGTCTTAAGCTGGGCAGCTTATGTCAGCTAACTCATATTCCTTAATGCGCTTCATCCCAGTTGATCCCAGCCCCAATATCGACGACTAAAGGCACATCAAGGACGACCGCTTCACTCATTAATTTACCAATGATCGCACTGTAATCTTCAATTTTCGCCTCGGCTATTTCAAATACCAGCTCATCATGTACCTGCATAATCATTTTTGCATCTATGTTCTCATCCTGCAGCCAGGCATCTGTTGCAATCATAGCCAGTTTAATAATATCCGCCGCACTCCCCTGCATCGGTGCATTAATGGCTGTCCGCTCGGCATACTGTCTACGTGCGGCATTTTTAGAATGTATCTCTGGTAAGTATAGCCGCCTCCCCCATAAAGTTTCAACATATCCCTGTTGTTTTGCAAGTTCGCGGGTATCGTCCATATATTTTTTAACCCCAGGGTAACGAGAAAAATATAAGTCAATATATTCCTGAGCCTGAGAACGCCCCAGACCTAGCTGCTTTGCCAGACCAAAAGCCGACATACCATAAATCAGACCAAAGTTAATCGCTTTAGCTGAACGGCGCAAATCAGCATTGACCTGATCCGGACTGACAGAAAATACCTCAGCAGCCGTTGCCTTATGAATATCCTCGCCTTTAGAAAAGGCATCCAGCAGACCTTTATCACCCGACAAATGCGCCATAATACGCAATTCGATTTGCGAATAATCAGCGGCCACAATTTTATAGCCTTCTGGTGCAATAAATGCCTGACGAATTTTACGCCCTTCTGCACTACGCACAGGGATATTCTGTAAATTCGGGCTAGAGGATGATAAGCGCCCCGTTGCGGCAACTGCCTGATGATAAGACGTGTGTACACGCCCTGATTTACGACTGACCTGTAGCGGCAACTTATCGGTATAAGTTGATTTCAGCTTACTCATACTGCGATGCTTTAAAATCAACGCAGGTAAGGGGTAATCTTCGGCCAGTTCCTGCAAAACAGACTCCGCTGTGGATGGCTGGCCTTTCGGCGTTTTCTTTAAAACCGGGAGGTTTAACTGCTCAAACAGGATCGCTTGAATTTGCTTCGGTGAAGCAATATTAAAGCTTTGTCCCGCCAGATCATGAGCTTGCTGCTCTATCGCCATAATATGATTAGCCAACGCCATACTTTGCTGTGCCAGCATATCACTATCAAGCAACACACCATGACGTTCCATGCGGGATAATACACTTAGCACAGGGATTTCTATCTTTTGATACAAATCGACTAATGCCTGGTGCTCTGCCAATTTTGGAGCCAGAACATGATGCAAGGCTAAAGTAATATCCGCATCCTCTGCTGCATATTGCGTTGCCTGCTCGACGGGAACTTCTGCAAAACCAATCTGCTTAGC
>WTCN01000117.1 GCA_013138555.1 Methyloprofundus sp.
GTAAAGAAATCGGCCAGATTGATATGCACGCTGATTTTAGTATTGTCGATTTACCCAAAGGTATGCCAGATGAAGTTTTTCAGGGTCTGCAAGCAACACGCGTAGCCGGACAAAAATTAAGTATTGCACCGGTTAAAGAGGGTGAAGTGCCTAGGCAGCAAAAGGATTCTCGCAGGAGCGAAGAGAAATCGGATAAAAAACCTCGTAGAAAGCCACGTAGAAGTAAATCATCATAGAGCAACGTAGCTTGGATTAGGTTTTTTTGCGCAGCAATAAAAACCTAACCCAACATCTTTGATAGTTCATGACATGCTGGGTTACGTTATCTGCGCTTCGCCAGATAAGCTAACCCAGCTTACAATATAAAATATTGGGTTATCATTTATGTGACGTTCCGTGTGCATGGTGCAGAGCGTAGTGTTTTATTAGCCAGGTATCTAATTCATAGGAGCCTTATGTTTTCCCTAGATAATATCCCCTCCCGGCTACACGATACGACAAACCTGCATATTCAGCATTTCACTGACTCATTACAGCGATTAGCACTTGAGTTACCAGAAAACCAGCACGTTATCAGTACACTACCCAAAGTCTTTTGTTGCAGTGAATTTGTGGCCCAGACCTGTGCCCGTCAGCCTAGTTCTTTACTGGCGTTAATCAATACAGGGGACTTATTGAGTGCTGATGTGCGTGATACTTATAAGAGTCAGCTTAGCACAAGCACTATTCAGAATGATGCAGGGCTGATGAAAATCCTGCGTCAGTTCCGCAATCAGCAAATGATGCGTATTGCCTGGCGTGATTTGGCAGGCTGGTCTGAACTAGATGAAACTTTGGCAGATTTAACCGCGCTGGCTGAAAGCTGTATTCAATTTACGCTGGATTATTTATATCAACAGGCCTGTAATAGACGCGGTACTCCCGTTTTAGCTGATGGCAGCGAACAAGGCCTGGTCGTTTTAGGGATGGGAAAGTTAGGTGCCTGGGAACTCAACTATTCCTCAGATATAGACTTAATTTTTGCCTATCAACAGGATGGGGTCTTGGCAGACCGTAAAGAAACCAGTTATGGTGAATTTTTTAGCCGTATTTGTCGGCAACTGGTTAAGATTCTGGATGAAATAACCGCCGATGGTTTTGTTTTTAGAACCGATATACGCTTACGCCCTTTTGGTGATAGTGGTCCTATCATTATGACCTTTGATGGTCTGGAAAACTATTATCAAACACAGGCGCGCGAATGGGAGCGCTACGCGATGGTCAAGGTTCGCCCTGTCGCAGGTGATCAACAGGGCGGCGAGCAGTTTATGGCGATGATTAAGCCCTTTGTCTATCGTCGTTATCTTGATTATGGCGCATTTGAAGAATTACGCTCGCTGAAGCAGCAAATTACTCAGGAACTACAGCGTAAAGACCGCATGGACAATGTCAAGCTGGGGCCTGGTGGTATACGTGAAATTGAGTTTATCGGGCAGGCATTTCAATTAATACGTGGTGGGAAGGATATTGAATTACAAGAGCGGAGTATCCAGCCCATTCTTGCCTTATTAGCCGACAAGAACTTAATTTCTGCAGCAGAGAGTGAGCAGTTACGCAGTGCCTATCGGTTTTTGCGTCGTGTTGAAAATCATATTCAGGAATTTCAGGATAGACAGGCACACGATTTACCTAAATCAGAACGTGACCAGGCTATTTTAGCTTTTTCTTTAGGCTACCAGAATTGGGAGAGCTTTAAAGAGGTTCTGGATCAGGTGCGTGGACAGGTCGATAGTATTTTTGTCGAAGTATTTTCTATGCAGGAAATAGATAGCCCCCCGCAAAATAGTGAGCAAATATGGATGGGGCAGGCTGATGAGGAAATCAGTTTAAATCAGCTGGCGGAGCTGGGGTATCGAAAACCTGAGAAGATTTTAAGTTTACTCCAGCGGCTTAAGGCGACTTCTGCGATTAAACGCCTAACGACTAAAGGTGCGAATACACTGGATAAGCTGGTCCCTAAAATTCTTGATGCGCTTGCCAAAGAAGATAATGCCTATATTACATTACAGCGTTTATGCGCTTTATTTGAAGCGATGGCGGGACGCAATGTATATTTATCATTATTGGCCGAAAATGATGATGCCCTACAGCAACTGCTGACACTGACCTCCGCCAGCTCCTGGATTAGTGAGTATTTATCTAAATATCCGGCATTATTTGATGAATTACTGGATACACGCTCACTTTACGACCCTTTAGAGAAAGCGGCCTTACAAAAACAGTTAGCCGAGCAGCTTGCAAATATTGCCCCAGCTGATATAGAACAGCTAATGATTGGTTTGCGTAAGTTTAAACAAATCAATGTATTACACGTGGCTGCCGCCGATATTATGGGAGCAGTTCCGCTGATGGTGGTCAGTGATTATTTAAGCTATATCGCTGAAGTTATTTTGCAGCAAACAGTAAAAATTGCCTGGACCATTCTGGCAGAAAAGCATGGCATACCACCGGGTACAGATGCACAGCATATGCATTTTGGTATTGTGGGGTTTGGTAAACTAGGCGGGATAGAGTTAAGCTATAGTTCTGATCTGGATCTGGTTTTTATTTATGACTACCCTGATAATAATGTTTTAACGGAAGGACGTAAGCAAATTAGCAGTGCGCAATTTTATGCCACACTAGGGCAACGTGTGCGTAGCTTGCTTAACACGCAAATGTTATCAGGTATGGCTTATGAAATAGATATGCGGCTACGCCCGAGTGGTGATTCTGGCTTATTAGCGTCACCTTTAAATAGCTATGAAGACTACCTGAAAAAAGAGGCATGGACCTGGGAACACCAGGCTCTCGTCCGGGGACGTTTTATTACCGGCGATACCGCAACACAGGAAAAATATCAGGCAATTCGTCATAGAATTTTATGTTTAGCGAGGAATGAGACTGATTTAAAAGTGGAAGTTCGGGAAATGCGTGAAAAAATGCGTGAAGCTCTGGATAAAAGTGCTAAAGATAGCTTTAATTTAAAACAAGGCATAGGCGGTATTACCGATATAGAGTTTATCGTACAGTTCTGTGTTTTAGCCTGGGCGGAAAAACATCCTGAGCTAACCCAATTTACCGATAATATGCGTTTATTAGATGCTTTAGCGGAGCAGCAGTTGCTGAGTCAGGAATATGTCGCTACATTAAAGCAAGCCTACTGTATTTTCCGTGACCGGGGACATAAAGAAGCGCTACAAGGGAATAAAGCCCTGGTTGCACAGCATGAGTTAGTTGAAATACGTCAGCAGGTTGCTGAGATTTGGCAGGTATTGATGAGTTAGTACGATAGTCTATAAGTTCTTGAAAAAAACGTTATTCCCGAAGTTTTTTAGTAACTTCTCGGCATCTTTCATATGACCATAAAAGTAGTTTACACTTCGATAATCTATATGAATCAAAAATATAAACGTAGCCCGTATGGAGCTTGCGGAATACGGGACATTCGGGTCGCTGGTTTTCCCCGCATGCTGTTCGGGAACCTACGATTAAAGCTGAGATTCCTGCCAATAGTAAAGCAGCCGCATTAACGCTATAATCTTGTCTCGTTATTTACTTGTTCGACAGGGATATCCACATATAGGCCATCAATTGAATCATTTGCCATTTAAAAATCAATTACGGCCTGTTCTGGTTCTGTTACTGCTATTATTCAGCCCCTTGTTAACAGCGGCTGATATCCCCATTATCGCCGCCGCAGCAAGTGTTAAATTTGCCTTACAGGATATATCACAGGCTTTTTATCAAGACACGGGAAAAACAGTTCGCATCAGTTATAGCTCATCAGGAAACTTAACACGACAAATTCAGCAGGGCGCTCCCTTTGAGTTGTTTTTATCGGCCAATGCCAGCTATGTCACGCAACTTTACCAACAACAGAAAGCGCGTGACCAGGGCATTGTCTATGCTTTAGGTCGTCTTGCTTTGTTAACTAGCAAAAATTCTCCCTTATTGCTGGATGAACATTTACATGGACTTAAACAGGCTTTACAAAAAGGGCAACTACAGCGTTTTGCGATTGCCAACCCGGAACATGCACCCTATGGTGTCGCCGCACGTGAGTTGCTGTTGCAACTTGATCTATGGGAACTGGCTCAGGCAAATCTGGTATTAGGTGAAAATGCTGCACAGGCGGCACAGTTTGCCAGTTCTGGTGCTGCTCAGCTTGGTCTAGTCTCCTATTCTCTGGCATTAGCACCTGCTTTGCAAAAGCGTACGCGGTTCTTATTGCTTCCAGCCACACTGCATCAGCCACTGCAACAAACGGCAGTGCTGTTAAACAATGCGGGTGATACCGCTAAATTATTTTTCAATTATCTACAGCATGATAAAGCAGCTACTATTTTATCTCGCTACGGATATACAACTCCCTGAAAATATGGATTGGCAAGCTTTAACTTTATCGGTAAAACTGAGCCTGGTAACGCTCATATTTCTCTTACCCATTGGTATTTTTTTTGGTCGCTGGCTAGCCTACCGACAATTTTTTGCTAAATCCTTATTGCAGACTATTCTGGCCTTACCTCTGGTATTACCCCCTTCCGTGCTAGGTTATTATCTATTGGTGGCTTTCAGTCCCAATCAGGGGTTCGGGCTATGGCTAGCAAACACCTTTGGTACAACGCTGGTGTTTAATTTTCAGGGTCTGGTACTGGCTTCAATTATTTTTAACCTGCCTTTTGCCATTCAGCCCATGCAGCGCGCATTTGCAGCGATACCCCGGGAAATTCGTGAGGCTGCGGCCTGTTGTGGTATGCCGCCAGGGCAGGTGTTATGGAAAATTGAATTACCGCTAGCCTGGCCAGGTATCGTCTCGGCAATGGTTATGTGCTTTGCGCATACCCTCGGTGAATTCGGTATCGTCTTAATGGTTGGGGGTAATATTCCAGCTGAAACACAAACAATCGCTATTGCTATATATGATCGGGTGCAGGCTTTTGATGAGCACTCGGCTTCAGTGATGTCGCTGAGTCTGTTATTGTTCTCCATGCTGACCATTTCATTTACCTACTGGCTATCCGAACGCAAGCAACCGAGCTATGTCTGATTCGGCTATTCATATTTCTCTACAGCAGGAACATCCTATTCCCTTGGCGGTGGAGATGACATGCCAGGCGGGTGAATTACTGGCTCTGGTGGGGCCGTCTGGTAGTGGTAAAAGCACTATTTTACGTGCTATTGCAGGTTTATATCAGCCGCAAAACGGGCATATTATTTGTCAGGGGGAAGTCTGGCAAAATAGTGCTTCCCAGCTTTTTTTAGCGACTCATCAACGCCATGTCGGACTGGTTTTTCAGAGCTATGCGCTATTCCCGCATATGACTGTGCTGGAGAATATTCAGCAGGCAATCACGCATTTAGCCAAACAGCAGCGTAAAGACGAGGCCTTACAACTGTTAAAAAAAGTTCACCTTGATGGTCTGGAACAGCGTTATCCGAGGAACCTATCGGGAGGGCAGCAGCAAAGAGTTGCTGTGGCACGCGCCTTAGCCAGGCAGCCCAAGGTTTTACTCCTGGATGAGCCATTTTCGGCGGTGGATCAAGTGACCCGGCGTAAATTGTATCGCGAGCTACTGAGCTTAAGAGAGTCGCTAGCCATGCCGATGATTCTAGTGACGCATGACTTGGAAGAATCAAACTTACTTGCTGATCGTATTGCGCTATTGCATAAGGGAGAAATATTACAGATAGGAACCCCTGGGTTTGTCGCTGCACACCCACAAACAGCAATGGTCGCGCGGCTGATGGATCAACAAAATCTATTTACTGCTGAAGTTATGGCACATGATTCACACAGGCAAAAAACACTGTTACGTTGGCATGGGATGATATTAGAGGCGACCTATCAGGCTCAGTTTCAGATTAATGAGCAAGTTTGCTGGATGATTCAGCCTGCTAATATATTATTACATCGGCGCGGCCGACCTTCTAATGGTGATCGTGAAAATCCTTTGCAAGGTCAAATTATTGAATATATGGAAAGTAGCGGCTTAGCTAATATGTTGATACGAATCGATAAAGAGTTAAAAATTAATATTACGCTCAACGTACCACTGCATGTAGCAAAACGTAATAATCTGGGGTTGCATGAAAATATAGGTATTTCCTTATTAAGCGAAGGGATACATTTAATGCCCTATCAGGCCTTGCGTCGGGACATTTAAGCAACGACTAGCTCGCCGATACCCAAGGGATAAGCCTGCAACAAAGCAGCTACTCCAGCGCATAATATTGCTACCAGTATAAATACCGTTATACCAAAG
>WTCN01000312.1 GCA_013138555.1 Methyloprofundus sp.
CAGAGGGCTTTAGAAAAATAACTTATTTTCTTGATAGACCGGATATCATGAGCCGATTCACCACAACGCTGGTAGCCGACAAGTCACTTTATCCCGTTTTATTATCTAATGGTAATAAAGTCGCACATGGTGAATTAACCAATAATCGGCACTGGATTACCTGGGAAGACCCATTTAAAAAGCCTTGCTATTTGTTTGCCTTGGTAGCAGGGCAGTTAGAGTGTATTGAAGATCATTTCACCACTATGAGTGGCCGCGATATTAGTTTGCAAATTTATGTCGAAGCACATGATATAGATAAATGTGCCCATGCCATGCAATCACTTAAAAATGCCATGCGCTGGGATGAGCAGGTTTATGGCCGTGAATATGATTTAGACTTATATATGATTGTCGCGGTAGGCCATTTCAATATGGGCGCAATGGAAAATAAAGGGCTCAACATTTTTAATACCAAGTTTGTCCTGGCTCGCCCTGATACAGCAACGGATATGGACTATGAGCATATTGAAGGGGTTATTGGCCATGAGTATTTTCATAACTGGAGCGGCAACCGGATAACCTGTCGTGACTGGTTTCAGCTCAGTTTGAAAGAAGGTTTTACCGTGTTCCGTGACCAGGAATTTACTGCCGACCAGACCTCCAGAGCCGTTAAGCGTATTGATGATGTGAATATGCTACGTACGCGCCAGTTTGCCGAAGATACCGGACCTTTAGCTCACCCGATACGCCCTGAAGCGTATATAGAAATTAATAATTTCTATACCCTGACAGTATATGAAAAAGGTGCCGAAGTTGTACGCATGCTACACACACTATTAGGTAGCAAAGATTTTCATAAAGGGACAGATTTATATTTCCATCGTCATGATGGCCATGCAGTCACTTGTGAAGATTTTATCCTGGCAATGGAAGAGGCTAATAACAAAAACCTAACGCAATTTAGACGCTGGTATGCTCAGGCTGGAACACCGACACTTAAAGTTGAGCAGGTTTATAATCAGGATAAGCAGTGCTTAACTTTAACGCTAAGCCAAGGCATCCCGACTCAATCCTCCCCAGCAGTATTGCATATTCCCGTGAAAGTCGCGTTATTTAATACACAGGGCATTCTGATAGAGCCTGTCGTAGAAGGAATAATAGCCAAAGATAATGAAGTCATTCTGGAGTTAACTGAAAAAACGCAAAGCTTTGTCTTTGAAAATGTGCCTGGCCAGACTATCGTTTCAATATTACGTGGTTTTTCAGCCCCCGTTAAACTAGAGATGCAGCGACCGTTAACAGAATTAGCCTTTTTATTGCAGCACGATAATGACAGCTTTAACCGTTGGGAAGCAGGGCAGCAATTAAGCGTTGCCGTTATATTCGAATTAATTGAGGCAATAAAATCAGGGCAAAGCTTAACCATGCCTGACATATTAACGGATAGCGTTAAAGCCATTCTAAGCAAGCCCTGGACTGATTTAGCGTATTTAGCCTGCTTGCTTTCCTTGCCAGCGGAAAATTATCTTGCCGAGCAAATGCCGATTGTCGATGTCGAGTCCATTCATCAGGCGAGACAGTTTGTTAAGCTTAGTCTGGCAGAGCAATTAGGTGAACAGTTTCATGCGCTTTATGCCGAAAATCACCACGGTGAGTCGGGAGAGTTAACATCAGATGCAATAGCCAGACGTAGAATTAAAAATGTTTGCCTGGATTATCTGTCTCAACTGGAAACTGAGGCTAGCTACCGACTGCTCAATGAACAATTTTCCACAGCAAGTACCATGACCGATCAAATTGCTGCTCTGGGCTGTATTGTTAACAGCCAAAATCCTGCCAAAAGTGACTGTTTACAACAGTTTTATCAGCAATGGCAAGATGAAGCCTTAGTGATTGATAAATGGTTCAGCTTACAGGCTTCCAGCTCACAAACAAATACTTTTACTGTTGTACAATCTTTATTACAGCACAGTGCATTTGATTTAAAAAATCCTAACCGGGTACGCGCTTTGGTCGGTGCTTTTAGCCTCGCTAACCCACTTCATTATCATGCTATCAATGGTCAGGGTTATCAGTTTTTAGCCGATCAGGTCATTGCTTTAAATAGCCTTAACCCCCAGGTTGCTTCACGTATGGTCGGTGCTTTAACCCAATGGCGCAGGTTTGATGAGCAGCGGCAAATATTGATAAAGCAGCAGCTGGAACGGATTATTAATACCGAGAATATCTCTAAAGATGTCTTTGAAATTGCCAGTAAAAGCTTAATTTAACATTAAAATAATGAACTTACGCCGCTTCATATGGAATACTTCCGCTACGAACTTAAGCTGAGACAGGTTCTCTTGAAAAAGTAGGGTGGGCAGGTTTTTTTGCCCACCATCAGGGGCACATTACGGAGGGCAGAAAAGATTGCCCACCCTACAAGTGATAAGCTATTCCGTGTTAAATTCATAGCCAAAATTGGTAAAAAATCTATCAATATTGTCGGGTATCAAGTCATCCAGATAAGTGTCGCCATACGCCCTGTCTGCCCCTCTCGGCGATAGGAAAAAAAACGTTCTTTATCAGTCAGCGTACAATAATCACCGCCATAAATCTGCTGTACACCAGCATTATTAAGCAATATCCGCGCAATCTGGTAAATATCTGCTAAATATTTTCCCGTTAGCTGCTTTTGAAACGCACAGGAAAATTGCGCAGACTTACGCATAAAAGCACTGTGCACATCCTCCCCTACCTCAAAACATTGCGCCCCAATGGCAGGCCCTAACCATGCCAGAACCCCGCTATCAGGCATTTTAAGCACAGTATTTTCTATAATGCCATTTAATAGGCCCCGCCAGCCAGCATGAATTGCGGCGATCATGACTCCCTGTTGATCACACAATAACACCGGCAAACAGTCAGCCGTTAAGACACTACAGACGATATTTTTTTTATCGGTATAACTCGCATCAGCCTCAGGACAGCCAGTGACCTGATCAGCACAAACCACCTGCACACTGTGTGTCTGCTGCAGCCAGACCGGCTCAGCTGGCAACGCGAGCATATCCCTGATACATTGCCGGTTTTCTAGCACATGCTGTAAATTATCATTAACGTGCTTAGCCGGGTTTAAACTGCTAAACGCGCCTTGACTTACCCCCCCCCGTCCTTAAGGTTGTAAGCGCATGAATATTCGCCGGGGCGGGCCAGTTAGCTGTGATCCAGTGTGTCATTTGCTCTTAATGCAACGAGTAATTCCTGCATATCATCCGGTATTGCTTGTTGCCATTCACAATATTCGCCCGTACGAGGGTGTATCAGACCTAGTTTTTCGGCATGTAGTGCCTGGCGTTTAAAATGACGTAATACCTTTTCTAATTCAGGACTACAATCTCTGGGCATTTGAAAACGACCGCTATACATAGGGTCCCCCACTAGCGGCATGCGTAAATGCGCCATATGCACCCGGATTTGATGGGTACGCCCGGTTTCTAATTTAACCTGAATTAAGGTGTTACGTAAAAAACGTTCAAGCACCCGGTAATGAGTCACAGCAGGCTTGCCACCCTCTCTTACTGAAAATTTCTTACGCTCGGTAGGGTGTCGTCCAATAGGTTCATCCAGTGTCCCTCCCCCGGTCATGCGTCCTATGGTAATCGCCAGGTACTCGCGATGAATCTCTCGCGCCTGTAACTGCTCAACTAAACTATGGTGTGCAGCTAAGGTTTTAGCAACCATTAATAAACCGCTGGTATCTTTATCAATACGGTGCACAATGCCTGAACGTGGAATTGTCGCTGCATCAGGTAGGTGGAATAATAAGCCATTTTGCAAGGTTCCTGTCCAGTTTCCAGCACCAGGATGGACGACAAGCCCCGCAGGCTTATTCACAATTAAAATATCATCATCTTCATAGATAATATCCAGTGGAATATCTTCTGCCAGATATTCGGTGACTTCTTCCTCTTCTGCATTCAAAATAATAGCTTCGCCACCCTCCAGGCGGTCTTTTGCTTTAAGCTGCTGGCCATTCACTGTGACTCGCTTAGCTTTAATCCATGTTTGCAGTTTATTTCGGGAATAATCAGAAAAAAGTGCCACCAGGACCTGGTCCAAGCGCATTCCTGCTGATTCAATCGGTACTTCGGCTGTTAATATCGCCATATAAGGTTTCTTTCCTAATCTTTAATTTATTAACTAAAGGTGTATTTATCTACAACAAATTCTTTTACAATAAAGCATTAATTCGATAATGCATAACTTACTAATCTTACAACGTGTCGTTGCATCTATGCCATCATTTTTCTATAAATTAGCACTTATTCTTTGCCTATCCTTTTTTCTACAGGCCTGTAACACTTTTTCCAAGGAAAAAAAAGGAGAGTATACAGGCTGGACAGTAGAACAGTTTATGAGTGCCAGCAAGGAAGAACTTGCCGAAGAAAACTATAAAAAAGCGGTCAAACTGCTTGAACAACTGGATTCACGCTACCCCTTTGGGCCACATTCTGCGCAAACACAGCTGGATCTGACCTATGCGTATTACAAGAATGGCGATGCCGAAGCAGCGCTTGCCTCGGCAGACCGCTTTATCAAAACTCACCCACGCCATCAGAATGTTGATTACGCCTATTATTTAAAGGCACTGGTCAATTTTAACCGCGAACTGGGTTTTGTAGATCGCTATGTCCCTTCAGACTCAACTCAGCGGGATACGCTATTTACACGCACATCTTATCTAAATTTTGAAGAACTGGTGCGCCGCTTCCCTAATAGTCAGTATGTTGCAGACGCTGAACAACGCATGATTTTCTTAAGAAATTCCTTGGCACGTCATGAATTGCATGTTGCACGATTTTACATGGATAGAGAGGCATTTGTCGCAGCAGCAAACCGCACTAACTATATAATAAAAAACTACCCCAATACACCTGCTGTTCCTTATGCCTTAGAAATTCAGATAGAAGCCTATAAAATATTAGATTTACAGGAACTGGCAGATAATAGTAGCAGAATTTATGAATACAATTATCCAGAGGGGCCGAAGTTTTCTGAAGCCGATCCAAGTGATGTGGTCATTATTCCCTTTATCTGGGACATACTTGGCTTTGATGACTAAAAGGTGGGTATGATACATTGGCAAAGATGGGCAGGCAAAAGACCTTACCCATCCTGACCTACAAACACTGAAACTTTCGGGTTTTATTCAAAAACACCTTCCTTAATTCTTTTATAGCACGCTTTTTATGTATTTCCGTCAAATTTTTTTACTTGCCTGCCTTTCCGCAATTGTCGCCAGCCTAGGATTTAGCCTGTACCAGTTTTACTTTGTTAATCCGCTTATCTTTGCTGCCGAACTTTATGAAATAGCTGAGCCAGTTGCTATTGATGGCACACCACAAATTGAGACCTGGACACCCTCTGATGCCATTGAACGCAGTTTTTACACACTATTGGCCAATTTCCTGATGAGTCTGGCTTATAGCTTACTACTCGCCTGTGCGATGGTGTTTCGTGGCACTAGCTCTACACTCAAAGGCATCGCCTGGGGAATGGCGGCCTATCTCTCTTTTTTTGTCGCTCCAGGCTTAGGGCTTCCGCCTGAAATTCCAGGCATGGAAGCCGCTGATTTAAATTTACGCCAAAACTGGTGGTTTTTATGTGTGATATTGACTGCAGCAGGTTTAGCCGTTTTTGCATTTAGCCCACTGTACTATAAAGGAGCAGGGCTAATACTTGTGATACTTCCACATTTGATTGCTGCACCTGCCGCTGAAATACATGGCTTTAGCCATCCTGACCCTGAGGCCGTTGCAAAGCTAACAGAGCTTTGGCAGCAATTTATCCTGCACAGCAGTATTGCAAATGCTTTGTTATGGCTTATAATCGGCACTACAACTGGTTTTTTATGTCATAAATTTATTGACTACAACCCAGACCATTACAACTCAACTTTTAATTGACGAAGGCTTGCTATGAACTTTAATAATCAAAATACTCTCGAAAGCGCATCGGTCGGCTCAACTAAAAACCTGCAATTATTAGCGGCAGCGACATTAGGCATGGTTATTTTATTTGGCGTAGGCTTTGCGCCTATGGATATGGCACATAATGCTGCACATGATACGCGTCATAGTGTCGCGTTTCCTTGCCATTAATAATACCGACCGTGTCTCAATGGAATGAATTATGTAAGGCATACATTCTCTAGCGCTGAGCCGCAAAAAATAGCATGCTATAGATTGCCAGCTTTTTATCACTTGTTAATGCAACTCATCATTTTGCGCTCAAGCACTAATGATTATGACGACACCTTCCGAGACATTACTGGATATTTTATCCGACCTGAATAACTCATCCATAGATATTCAGGCCTCTGCGATCATCTCAAACGAAGGGCTAGTCATGGCTGCCCTGATAGATAAAAACCTGGACGAAGACCGCGTTGCCGCAATGACAATAGCTATCTCGGCACAGGCTAATCGCGTTGTGCGAGAAATCCATCTGGGAAAACTGCAACAGGTTTTAATCAAAGGCCAGCAAGGTTACGCAATCATTATTTCTGCTGGTGAACAGGCGGTATTAACCATTATGCTCAAAGCAAGCGCACAACTAGGGTTTATTTTCCTAAGCTGCGCACGAAGTGCAAAAAAAATTGCCGCGACAGGTATCGCCAAGCCTAGTCCTCGGCATGGCCTGGTATACCTTGGTAAACGAAAAAGATAAACCAAGGATTGTTGCTATCGACTACTTGCCAGTTAATACCCGACGCAGGATTGTAGGTTGGGCTGCCGTCTTTTTGGCAACCCAACAATTCAATTAATCGGCCTATATATCCGAAAATGTTGGGTTAACTTGGTAACTACCAAAACGGCCTGACCCCATGCGCTACTCTCAGCAAATAAAAGCAAAATTTAAAATGGCGACTAGCACGGCTGAACAACGCAGCTCAGCGATCAGTACGCTAATAATCACAGTTATTATCATTACCCCGCTGTGTGGATTTCTGTTTCAATGTGGCTGTGACTGGCCCTGGTCGGGATTGGACAGGAACTGTAATTTTTATCAAGCTCATGCTCAATATCACTGCCCCTGGTGTGCATCAATGATAAGCGGAATATTATCTACTGGCCTGGCTATTATTGCTGGCATATTCGCCGCAACGACTCCACAACACTCACTAAGTTATGCGCATGCCGTGGGCGAGGTTAGCATACGCATAATCTTTGGTATAACGGTATTTATACTGGTAGCAATATTATGCGCTGGAGTAGCTGCTTTGTTGCAGGCTTATCCCTTGGGTATCGGCGAGCTAGTCGTTGCTTAAATGTCCCGACGCAAGGCCTGATAG